>DPIB01000158.1 GCA_003522805.1 Fervidobacterium sp.
CTTTGGTACCCTCCTTTGTTTTTCTATCTGGGTATTACTTAAAATGACGATAAGGAGGAATTAAGGGGGGGATACACACTGCTTGAAAAGATCATTCTATTTATTCCTTCAGTTTTTCTGGGTATTTTAATGGGCGGAAATGATGCTGGAAATGTTTTAGGACCGACAGTCTCAATAGGTATATTTAAGGTCAGAAGGACGTTGATTATTTTCTCCATAGTAGTGATCATTGGAGCACTTCTTGGGGGTGCTACCGGTGTTAAGACAGCCTCAACACTTGTGAAAGTCGATGTCGCTGGAAATGTTATTATAAATATATCGGCAATACTAGTAATCTTGATTTTTCTTAGCAAGAAATTACCTATAGCAGTAACACAGGCTATCATTGGTGCGAATATTGGAGTTGGCTTAGTTGCTAAAGAACTTAACATTAAGTTGCTTTTGCTCATCATTATAGGTTGGTTCTTGACTCCTATCCTTTCTTTTGTAATGGGGTTTATATTCTATAGGTTCTTTGCACTGATTTTTAGAGGTATCAAAAACTTGCAGATGAGAAATACTGTTTTGTATATACTTTTATGGATATTTACGCTTTATGGTGCATTTTCATTAGGAGCAAACAACGCTGGGAAAATATCGGGCATACTCTATGCTAGTGGTTACGATATGGTTTTGCTCTTACTCATGAGTGGATTGTCTTTAGCGCTCGGAATTGTTCTACTCGGCAAGCAAACGATATATACTGTTGGAAGGGAATTGATGCCATTAGATGACTTTTCTTCGATGGTAACTGTGTTCTCTTCAGCGTTCTCAATATGGTTCTTTTCCTTGATGGGATTACCTGTCTCGGCCTCGCACGCAGCAATAGGAAGTATTACTGGCGTTGGATATTCAAAAGGCGTTCGAATACAGAATGAGACAGTTTTCAGAAGAATATTGTTTTCATGGATAGAAGCACCATTGTATGGTGGTTTATTTTCAGCTTTGCTATTTTCAGTTTATAGACTTTTGTGGTAAAATATCTCTTGTAAAAAAGAACAACATGTGGAGGTGTGCGAAGGTGGATCTAAAAAAGTACATAAGAGACGTCCTAGACTTCCCTCAAAAAGGGGTTATATTTAGGGATATTACTCCGTTAGTTAAGAATCCCGAAGCCTTCAAATTTGCCATTGATATGATTGCGGAAGAGCTCAAGGAATTCGACTTTGATTTAATCGTCTGTCCTGAAGCAAGAGGTTTCATAATTGGTGCTCCTTTGGCTTACAATCTGAACAAAGGGTTTGTTCCCGTAAGAAAACCGGGAAAATTACCATATAAAACTGTGAGTGATTACTACGAACTGGAATATGGTCGGGCAGAACTTCATATTCATGAAGACGCAATCGATCCTGGACAAAGAGTATTGATAGTCGATGATGTGCTAGCAACTGGTGGAACAGCAATTGCCATCAAGAAACTAGTTGAAAGAGTGAAAGGTATAGTTGTTGCATCAGCGTTTTTAGTTGAATTAACGTATTTGAATCCACGGAATACATTTAAAGACGTACCAATAATTGCTCCAATAAAATATTGATTAAGGTATGTAGAACAGGTAACCTTCAAATCGTAGAAGCGAAACCAGGTGCCAAGACAGGTGAACATCTTTATTGGCACTCTCGGAAAAGTGGAGGTGTTTTGTGTGTTAAAAGTGGACATAACCTACACACTTGCAGAAAATGTTGCCGGTGGTTTGAGTTCGGACGAGATAGAATCATATTCTCAAGTTGTTTCAGACTTTTTAAGAAGGTTGGATGAAAACAAGCCAGGATTTATCAACACAGTTCTGACACGCAGATGGATTGACTCTGTTAATGAGCTGAGCGATTTCATATTTACATTTGACAATCTTGTGGTGCTCGGTATAGGCGGTTCAGCTCTTGGAAACATCGCTGTTCAAAATGCACTGAGACCATTGAACTGGAATTCTTTGAATGCCGAAGGAAGAAACGGCTATCTGAGGATCTTTGTTGTAGACAACATCGATCCCGATTATCTGTCGTCCGTACTCGATAGTATCGAACCGAAAAACACTCTCTTCAACATCATAAGCAAATCCGGAACAACAGCAGAACCGATGGCAAATTATCTCATCGTTCGAGGTATACTCGATGCATATGGACTCGATCCAAAAGAACATTTGATCTTCACCACAGACCCGGAGAAAGGTGTACTCAGACGAATTGGTAGAAGTGAAGGTATCAGGATGTTAGATATTCCACCAGATGTAGGTGGAAGATTCAGTGTACTGACGCCTGTCGGATTACTATCTGCAAAGGCAGCGGGTATTGATATAGAAGAGCTTATAATAGGTGCACGTGACACATACGAAAAGGTGATTAAGTCACCTTTATGGGAAAATCCGGCTGCATTGCTGGCAATCATACACTATCTTCACTACAAAAAAGGCAGAAATATCTCTGTCATGATGGCTTACTCAAACAGGCTGTACTACTTAGCCGACTGGTACAGACAACTCTGGGCAGAAAGTCTTGGGAAGATGTACGACAACGATGGGAATAGAGTAAACGTTGGTCAAACACCTATCAAGGCACTCGGTGCAGTTGATCAACATTCACAAGTGCAGCTTTACAATGAAGGGCCGGATGATAAAGTAATAACGTTCCTAAGGGCTGAGAAATTCGATAGAGAAATGGTAATACCAAGAGTGCATGAAAACGACCCAGAACTCTCTTACCTTGGTGGCAAGAGACTTTCAATGCTATTGAATAACGAACAAATTGGTACCCAGTTGGCAATTGCAAGGCATGGTAGACCGTCATTAACGCTGACTTTCCCACAAATTGATGAGTATCACATAGGTCAATTTTTCATGTATTATGAGCTTGCGACAGCTATAGCAGGGGAATTATTTAACATCAATCCATATGATCAACCAGGTGTTGAGCTTGGCAAGAAGATTACATATGCGCTTATGGGACGAAATGGATTTGAAGATTTTAATCTGTCGGAGAATGCTGAAAAGAGGATTGAGATAGAATGATGCAAGAATACATAAAGGCACTTAAAGGCATATTTGATCCAGTTGCACTCTTTATAAAAAACGGAGAATTTATCCTTGTTGTCAAAGATGAAATAAATATCAATGAAAGAATTTCGCAACTCTATAAAAACGAGGATATAGACGACGATATGAGCTTAATTATTTTAAGCAAAGAAGAGTTTGAAAAAATGGACAAAGATGAGTTAGGTGAAAAGCTACTGTGATAATCTGTGTTACCGGGAAAATAGGTACTGGGAAGAGTACCATTTCCAGGTTCTTTGAAAAAAAAGGCTTCCATTATATAAACATGGACGTATTTGGTCATGAAGCATTCCAAGAGAACATAGAAAAAATAGCACAGGCATTCGGTGAGACAGATAGGAAAAAAATCTCTGAAATAGTCTTCAGCGCACCAGAGAAGCTTAAGTTGCTCGAAAGCATTGTCCATCCAACTATGATGAAGATGCTAGATGAAGAACTCGAAAGGCTAAAAGGAAAAGATGTAATAATCGAAGCAGCTATTAAGAGACGTTTGGGAATAGACTGTTGTGATTTGACGATAACAGTTCTATCTGACCCAGAAATGATCAAAAAGCGCTTGAAAAAAAGGTACACACCTGAAAAAATAGATGAGATTTTGAAACAGCAAACGGACGTGATAGAAGAAGGAATAGTAGTGCGAAACGATGGAACTATTGAAGAACTATATACAAAATTGAAGAACTTATTCGAAGAAAAAATAGTCAAAAGCAGGCATGGATCAGCATAGAAACCTCCCGGGAAATATGGGAGGTTATTTCTTAACCTCTAAAACTCTAGTTTTTATTTAGAAGAATCTCTATTCAAAAGCATATGAGATATAGTTCCTGTGACTATACCGATAAGTAAATTAGATAGTCCAAGCAGTGCACTACCTTTTGCAGTAACTAGCAATATCATCTGAAATGTTGGCAGTTTGTGGAATGAAACATAGATCATGAACTGAAGGAAAGCAAATGAAAGAAATGGTGAAATTGTGGCTGTAACCAAGATATCTTTCAATCTCATGGTCTTCCCCGAAATCATGAATAGAGCAATAAGTAACAGCTCTGGTGCAAAACCGATCGCAAAGTTCGTAAAAAGCCTGTAGACAGTTATATAAGAATCCACGATTATCGACGTAATTAAAAAGAGTATTTCCAATCTCCTCACCCCTTACAAGATATTCTACCACAATTTTTTATGGTAGTGAAAAAACTTGAATATAAATGTGGTTTGAGAAAATAAATGTGATAAAATATCATTGTTAGATACAGCTTTGTTGTTAATAAATCAAGGAAGGCGATATTTTGAATTCTGCTGATGAGGTTGTGAAAATATCCCAATTCATAATCAAAATGATGGAAACATACAATTCAAAGGGTGCGGTAATAGGTATTAGTGGTGGTGTCGATTCTGCTGTGGTACTTGCATTACTTGAAAAGGCAATAGGTTCTCAAAGAATAAAAGCTATAACCTTGCCTGAGAGAGATAGCCCAAAAGGAAGCCTCGATGATGCATTACTCGTATGTAAACATTTCAACATTGATTGCGAAGTGTATCCGATTACCAATGCGCTCAGGAAATTGGGTGTATATTCGCTCTTTCCACCAGCGCTCTTTGTACCAGAAAGCATCAAAATAACATACTCTAAGAATAGATGGAACAGATACGAAGATCCATATCTAAACGATCTGAAAAATGAAGGTGATGAGCTCTTTCTCAAAGGTTTGGCATACTACAGAGCAAAACATCGTGTCAGAATGTGCAAGATATATTTGGAAGCTGAAAAGCTTGGATACTGTGTCGTTGGTGCAAGAAACAAAACAGAGCTGTTATTAGGCTTATATGTAAAATGGGGAGACGATGCAGTAGATATCGAACCTATAAAGCATCTCTACAAATCACAGATCTATGAACTAGCAAGTTGTCTTAATGTACCAGAAAGAATAATCAACAAACCACCCACACCCGATCTTATACCGGGTCTAACTGATGAGATGGCATTTAAGATGACCTATAAGGAAATAGATGAAATATTGATCGAGTTAGAAAGCGGGATTGAAAGGAACGATGAAAAAGCCCAACGAATAAAGAAAATTATAGAACTTGCAAATTGGAGACAGCTTAAATCAGTTGGAATCGAAGATTTTTGAGCATTGGCACTGTAGAGAGAATGTTGATATGTATGAACAGCAATCCGAAATTCGTGTGTGACGGAACTGTTGTCAAATTGGGTAAGCGTCTTAGAATACTCGGTTATGACGTAGAGATAACATACAAAACAGATTTACCTAATGTCTCAGAAATGATAGTGGCAACTGGCAGAACCCTTATAACAAAATCCATCACTTTGCACAAACAACTGGGTGGTATACATGTAAAATCAGATCGAGTTATGGAACAAGTTGAAGAAATCATAAGCAAACTTGGAGTACCTGGTTCAACGAGATGTTCCAGATGTAATTCGGAGTTAGTCGAATGTGATAAGGATTCAGTAAAAGACAAAGTGCCAATTTACGTATTCCAAACGAATGATAAATTTAAGTGCTGTACTAAATGCGGAAAAGTGTATTGGAAAGGTACACACATAAAGTAATCATAAAAAAGCGGAGATAGTCAACTCCGCCTATAGAGGCGAAGACCTGTCAAAGCCTTAGTTGTCTATCCTAAGCCAAGGTCGTAAGACTATAAGGACAGTTGAAGGGGAAAAGATACATGATAGCGCAAATTACAAAAAGCTAAGGTTACTAGAAAAATCAAGAACTCTGATGTTTAAAAAGAGGGAGGAGCATATTCCTCTCCACATAGAAGGTGGAGTCTCCTGTACTCGATTTTGATGAAAGGAAAATAAGGAGTGAATTGTGTGATAGGAAAAGAATTATGCAATATTCTTATAGAAATCTTCGAAAGCAATAAATTTCCTGCTGATTCTGAAAAGATAACAAAAGATATTACTTCTTTTATAGGTGTTGACAAATTCTCCATAGCGATATTCGAACAGGGTAAAGATGCTTACAGAGTGCTCTTGGGTAATTATCTTCCGCTGTTTAGTAAAATATCATCCAAAATGCTGGATGGGAACAATTCTCTATCCAAAGTGGTGTTAGAGGAAACTGATAGCACCGATACATCCGAGGCATATGCAGTCAAATTGCGGTACATAAACAAAGAGATTGACCAAATCACGGGAGCTTTTATTACCAACACAAAACCTACTAACCTTTCCAATTTTCAAGAACTGATGGATTTACTAAGTTGTTTTCTTTGGCTTATTCCTTCATATGAGAAATCAAAAGTGTATCTTGAGAAATATAGATCTTTGTGGATGCTAACGACTGTATTTGAAAACAGCCAGAACTCTGCTCAATTGCTCAGAGCGTTCCTGACAATCTTCTCCGATATTATAGAAGCAGAGTTAATTGGAGTTGTGAACTTATCCGGCGAAGAAGTGGACATTCTAAGATATGTAACTAGGAAAAGGGAATTTGAACGAGTTAAATTGAGAACATCAGAAATTTCCGACGATACCATGAGGTATTTCCGAGGCTCAGATAAAGTAGTTTACAAACCTCAAGGGTTAGAAGAAATACTTGGCTCGAAAATTATGTCCGCAATGGTTATTCCTAGTGACATAGGCTGGTTTGTCTTCGCAAACAAAAAAGAAAGCAACATCTACAGCCAAACAAAATCTTTTGACTCAATGGACCTTGATATCGCAAAAGATTCGATAAACAGATTTCTCCTAGCAAAGGGACGGATCGAATTCGATGTAAAACTGGGCGAAGAAATAGAAAAATTGAGACGATTACAATCGAGGTATGAATTGCTTATAGAAGATCAAAAGGATCAAATCAAGAAAATGAATGCCGTTCATTACATAAGCCAAGCCATACGCACGATGTACAGTGTGAAAAATGTCTATAAGGCACTGCTGCTTGGGTTGACATCTGGGCGACTATTGGGATATAACAGAGCACTGTTGTTAGTATACGATGACAAAAAAGACGTGATGTTAGGTAAAGCTTGGCTCGGTCCTGAAAGTGATAATGTGGAGAATGATTGGAAAAAGGCCAACCAGAGAGCTATGAGATATTCCGATGTGGTGCAGTACCTGAGAGAAGAATCGATGACCATGGAACTGAACAATCAACTCACTCAGGTGATAGAAAATAAAATATTTCCCTATAAATCCCATCCAATCTTAGAAAGGTGCGTACTTAGAAGAAAGATATTTGTCGCAAATGAAAGAATACTCAATACGATGGGAATGGAAGCTATGGACTTAGTAAATCTATTAGGTACGAAAAACTTTGCGGTCATTCCGCTAGTTGGTAGAGAAGGCGTCTTTGGTGTTGTCATAATCGACAATTATTTCACTGGAAAGCCAATAAAAGAGAGTGATATTGAGATTTTCAAAATTCTTTCAGACAGCGCTGGACTTGCAGTTGAGACTGCTTTGAATTATGAAGAACTCAGAAACAAAACGATGTCTCTTGAGCGTCAAAAAAGCCTAATAGAATATCTTAGAGAATTTTCAGATTCGGTGCTCCAGAACATGTCATCTGCTATAATTGTCCTGGATAAAGAAGGTAAAGTAACTGAATGGAACAAGAAAGCGGAAATGTATTTTGAAAGAACAAAAGAGCAAATGATGGGTACTGAACTGAAAATCCTCGGCACAGAATTTGAAGATATCGAAGAGATGTCTTTCCAAAGCATGAGAATAAAAGAAGAAATCACTCTCAGTAACTACTTGATACAGATAATGGGGAGGGAAAGATATTATGACATAAGAATAACGCCATTTTGGGATAGTGAAAAAATAGTACTTAGAGGTGTTATAATTACATTAGATGATGTTACGGATCGAGTCAACTTAGAAAAAGAAAGGAAAAAACAAGAAAAATTAGCAGTACTTGGTGAAATGGCAGCAAGGGTAGCTCATGAATTGAGGAATCCTATTTCTGTGCTTGGAGGATTTATAAAACGTCTAGAGAAAAATATAGATGTTCCAGAAGCAAGGGCTAGGTACGTGAAAATAATATCTGATGAAATACTGAGACTAGAACAAATTGTAAATGAGACTCTTGATTTTAGCAAGGAGCCTCGTTCCCTTGAGTTCACTATCTTCAACATAAACAAACTTATAAACGATGTCTACATACTCATGGAGGAAAAGATAAAAGAGAAGAACATACTCTTTTCATTTGAAAAAGATGCCGAAGAAATACCTGTTTCAGCAGAATATTCAAGGATAAAACAGGTTGTGATAAATCTATTACAAAATGCAATTGAAGCTACACCAAACAATGGAAAGGTACTTGTGGAAACAAGGATAGGACTAGAGAAGATAATAATCTCCTTTTGGAACGAAGGAATACCTATGGATAAAGAAACCACAGACAAGCTCTTTGTTCCGTTCTTTACTACAAAAGTATATGGCACTGGGTTAGGATTAGCTATATGTAAGAAAATAATAGAAGATGAGCATAAGGGAAAGATATATCACGAATCAACGGAAGATGGTAACAAATTTGTCATTGAACTACCTAGAAGCCTGAATGATACAAATATCTAGGAAGACGAAAGAAAACAGGAGGAGTTTTATAATGATGGAGATCATGCTAAAGGCAAAGATCCATATGGCTAGTGTAATTGAAAAGGAGATAAACTATGAAGGAAGTATTGGAATAGATGAAGAAATACTAGAAATTACCGGCATAAAAATCAACGAAATGGTTGTAGTTTCAGACGTAAACAATGGTAACAGATTAATCACATATGTAATTCCAGAACCTAGGGGGAGCAAAAAGATATCTCTGAACGGTGCGGCAGCAAGACTTGTTGAAAAGGGAGATAGAATAATAATAATGGCGTTTTCCATGTATCAGACAGGTGAGTACAGCAAACCAAAGATAGTCATACTAGATGAAGATAACAACATAAAAGAAATTAGATAGCCATACTAGTTTGATATCATCGATTAAATCTGAGGTGGGGTTAGATGAACGTATCCATAACAACGTCTCCCGATAAAATGGAGGCGTACATAAAGATAACGGACAGACTTCCAGAAGAAGTTGTTGAGCTTGAAAAGATAATGGAGGCGATAAGAAACGCAAAAATAGTGCATGGAATAGACTATGATGCATTAAAATTTTTGTGTAGCAGTCCTGTTGATAACTCACCAGTGCTTTTCGCCCATGGGGATCTCCCAAAAGACGGTGAAGATGGCCGAATCGTCTTTGAAATTACTGAAAGTACTACTTCAAAGACCACATCTGGTAATCGTGTTGATTTTCGTGAATTTCCGGTACAGAAAAGGATAATAGTTAAAAGTGGCCAAAAGATAGCATCTATCTTGCCACCAACTGAAGGAGTACCAGGTAAGAACGTGTATGGTGAACCCATGCCTGCCAAGAGAGGTAATGAGGCTAAAGCTGTGCTTGGGAAGAATGTTGCAGTGAGTGAAGATGGTAGCTCTATTATAGCCACAACTGAAGGTATCCTGAGAGTTGATCTAGAAAAGGGAACAATTGAAGTTAGCGAATATCTGGAAATAGAAGGTGATATCGATTACAACACAGGGAACGTAGAATTTCCAGGAGTAATTCTTGTGAAAGGAGACGTTAAACCTGGCTTTATCGTACGCGCAAAAAGTGATATAGAAGTCAACGGAATTGTGGAAGCAGCAACTGTAATATCTTTAGAGGGTAACGTGAGAATTTCCGGAGTTAAAGGTAAAGACAAAGGGCTGATAAAAGCAAAGAAAAATGTGCACGTTAAATATGCTGAAGCAGTAACTATTGAGGCGGAAAACCTCTATTTCGAGACGAATTTGCTGAATTGTACTGTAAGAGTTACAAACTCCATTATCGGAAACAGAGGACGTAGTGCGATCATGGGTGGTGAATGCGTGGCAGCAATAAAAATCGAGGCAGATGAAATAGGATCAAATTTTGGGATTAACACATATCTTGAAGTCGGTATAAACCCATACATACGAGAAGAGATAAAACTACTGAGGGCACAAATAGAAATCGATAAGACAAGCATTCAAAAGCTCATATCTATAGTCAAACAGTACAAAGAACTTAAGGAAAAAGGCGCAGAAATTCCCCCAGAACGTGAGGAACAATTCTCCAAAACAACTAAAACACTTATAAATCTCAGAAACCAGCTCGAAACGAACTTGGCTAAGCTCAATGAGTTGGAAGAAAGAGTACAAAAGATGCGCTTCGATTCTCAGATCATTGCTCGCAAGATGCTCTATCAAGGAGTAGAGGTTGTTATATATAATTCACGATATTATGCTGAAATACCACTACAAAAGGTAGTTTTGAAATACGATGGAGAGAAAATTGTTGCTGGTGGGTATGCCGGATAATAACTAACAACGAACGATGACATGTGAGGAGGTATACTTAATATGGTCAAGATCAAAATCCAGCCAAAGCTCAGACCAATCATTTGGGGGAATTTGGAAATAAACGAACTATTCAACTTTCAATCGGAATTACCTATTGGGGAAGTATGGCTCCTCTCTGGGCATGAACTATACGAAACGGTTATGGAAAATGGAAAGATGGTTAATGAATATGGTGAATCCATATACGATGGCAAATATCCAAAATTTCCACTACTCATAAAACTTGTATCGACGAATCAATGGCTCAGTGTTCAAGTGCATCCAGACGATGCATTTGCGCAGCAGATTGAACACGAACCTTGGGGAAAGAGCGAGGCTTGGTACTTTTTGGAAGACGGAGAATTTGCCATATGTGAAGATGTAGAAAAAATGAAACAACTCATCGAACAAGACAGATTATCACAAATGGAAGACACATTAAACTTTGTTAAAGTCAAAAAAGGCACTTTTGTTTACTTACCCGCAGGTACTGTCCATGCACTGGGACCGAACAGCACCGTCATCGAAGTCCAACAAACATCCGATCTCACGTACAGAATATACGACTGGGGCAGACCACGCGAAGTACACCTAAGCAAAGCAATTCAAGTCGCAAAGCAAGTAAAGGCTTCAGAAATCGTATTCGAGCACACCAATTGCTTAAAGACTCCATATTTCACCATGCAAATTGTGGATAAATCAAATAGAGATGACAGCCTCTCTGATTTGATGGCATCTAAATTACTCGTTTCAATCCCAACCGAATTGTCCCCAGATTTTTGTGCATCGGTAATCGAAAAAGAAGAAAAGGAAAGTGCACAGGAACTTTCTAAACTCTTGTCCGAAGATTCGCCAAGTATAGTTGTATCGAATTTTATTTAATTATTAAAAGGTGGATATATGAAAAACGAAGAAGTAGAACGCATTGCTCATTCATTATTGCAATGCGCATGTTTTGAAAGTGTCAATTCACAGCTCATAATCGAACTTGTTAGACTTGGACATACTGAGCACTACGAACCAAAAGAAATAATCAGGACACGCGGAGAAGAGTGCAATGAGACACTCTTTTTGGTTGATGGAGAGGCATTTGGTCTATTCACAAATCCAGATGGCCGAGTCCTCCAGATAGACCATATGTTTGCACCAAAACTTTTGGCATCTGCCACGATGTTCTCCAGCCATTCTAAATATCCCGTAGACGTTGAATCTGCAAGTGAATCTCTGTTCCTATCTATACCAAAAGAACAGTTCATCAAATTCCTTATGAAAGATGAAACCTTACTCAAAAACTTCTTACAGTACATCAGTAACTCGTTTGAATTCGTCACCGACAGATTCTACGAGATCACCATGAAAAACTTGGTGCAAAAGGTCTGTGCATACTTATGTCAACTGATGGACCAAGCAAATGACGTAGTCGTAACCATGGACATGACGAAAGAAGAACTTGCAAGAGAATTCGGTGCAACACGTCCCGCACTGTCGAGAGTTTTTACAGAGCTTGAAAAACTCGGTGTCATCGAAACAGAGGGGAAAAAGGTCAAAATAATCGACCAACGATACGTTAGAGATTATGCATACATGCATTAGGGTAGTAACCCATCCATACTGGGATTGACTTCGACCTAAGTCCTCCTCCACAAGTTAATAGTCCACTTATCATAAGCTATTCCCATCTCCAATATCCCACCCAAAGTATTTGTTATAACCTCGGTAATGTCTTATTAACGCACAAAGTGAATTATTAGTTCATACGGGTATTCAATGGCGAATTTGCATGTGGTGACTGTGAGTCAAAAAGAGGCAGTCGCTTTTTTATTCACTTAATGAAAAACACACTATTTGTGCTGAGTGCATTTATCAAGTATATGTTAAGTAAAGCTTAGATATATTGTGTAAATCAAAGCAATTTAGCTGTAAGTTTAATCTGCTGGATGTTATGAAACGTTTTACAAAATTTTGGGGTTTGGGAAATGGAGTATAGAGTTGTAGAATGCAGTTAGTTGATTGATGCAAGCAACTAACTACCCAACTAACACTTATCTTCATCTTTAGCTTAGGAGTGATGTTATGATGACTGAGTCTGTAAAAGAGATCATGTATTTTACTTGGAAGAATAGGACTGTCACAGCCAAGGATATATCCGACAACTTGAAACTTGAAAAATCTACCGTTTCAAGGGCTATAAATAGGCTAAAATCAGTAAATCTCATCCTACCAACAAAAGAACTCTCACCGTCCGCACTAGGGGGGCGCAAGACTATTGTGTATGGATTCAACAAAGAAAAGGGATACGTTCTCGGACTGTCAATTGAGCAAGACGGAATTGAATATGTAAAGACCAACCTCTTTGGGGAAGTTGTGGAAAAGAAGCGGATTTCCAGAAAGATCACTTCACAAAACATACATACGGGGATTTCGGAGATCATTGGGGCCAAAAGAGATATAATCGCTGTTGGTATTTCTATCCCAGGGATCGTGAAAGAGAACAAGGTTATTTATTCTGAGGCACTAGCTTTGCACGATTTCGACGTCGTTGGAAATTTGGATACTGATATTCCAATTTTTGTTGAAAAGGATGCTATTTGTGGTGGAATAAGATACTCTTTTGAAAAATCAAAGGTCTTGTATTTTCAGCTTTCCGTACCTTATTTTGTCAACGAGCCGGTAGGATTCGGTGCTGGATTGATAATCGACGGTAAACCGTATTATGGCTCGAACAACTTGGCTGGTGAATCAAAATTGGACAAGTGCATATGTAAAAAGAAGATTCCGTTCGATGATCTCAGAGAAGAAGATATGGACCCAGTTGTATTCGAGAAATTTCTAGACGAAGTTTCAAAAAGAATAGGAATCATAGCTAGTATCTTCGATCCAGAAATCCTAGCAATAGGTGGAAACATAACATCCCTTCCATGTATTTCCAAACTCGTTGATCATGTAAAAGAGCACATCTACTTAATCGAAAAAAGAAATATGGAAATATTCTTGGAAAACGGTTTTGAGTTTGTCAACGCAAAAGGCGCAGCAATCAATTCTCTCATCAAAGTTTTTACCGATGAATACTTAGTAAACTACTTCTATAAGAAGGTGGCACAGAATGGATAATATCTTTGGAAATCTATTCTTCGTTGGATTTCAGAGAAAGATAAGTACATCCCTCTTGGAAGAGATTAACCCAGCTGGTATCATCCTGTATCCCGAGAATATGAGAGACGTGAATTTTCTTCAGTTAAGTATGGAACATATTTATTCCTTGTTTGATAAGGGATACAGGTTTTTTATCTCATCGGATCATGAAGGAGGTCAACTGGAAACTGTGCCTAATGTTTTCCCATCACCAGGGAACTTAGCATTGGGGAAAGAAAATGGGGCATATTCCTATGGAAAGTACTTGGGAAATATCCTGTCGCTTCATGGATTCAATATTTTATTTGCCCCGGTTGCTGATGTGAAATATCCCTTCTCGAGTCATGCTACAGGTTTCAGGGCTTTCTCATCAGACCACGCGATTGTTGAAAAGGCATCACAAGACTTCATCGAGGGGCTCTCAGAGCATGGCATTGCAGCAACCCTTAAGCATTTCCCAGGCCATGGAAAAGCTGCTTCCGATTCTCATTTCACACTTCCTACCGTAGATAATTTTGATGAAAGTGATAAGGATGTACTTGTGTTTAGAAATTTGGCTCACCACGTCGATTTTATAATGACCGCACATGTCATATATCCAAAAGTTGATAGTGCCATAGCAACTCTCTCAAAAAAGTGGTTGCGCAAAATCCTCCGAGAAAGCTTTGGGTTTGAGGGACTCATCATATCTGATGCTTTCGAAATGGACGCCTTGAAGAGATATTATTCACCACGTGAGGCAATCAAAAAGTTCTTTGAGGCAGATGGCGATCTCATACTCATAAGTGATGTGGAAAATAATATGGAAATAATCGGAAATTTTTATTCAATGGTTGAAACTGGCGAGTTAGATAGAGATTTGTTGAATGAAAAATCCAAGAAAGTGGAGAAGATCAAAGACAGATACGTAAAAGGCACTTATCCTGCAAGGTTTTTGTCTGATATCTCTAAAAAGGTAATCAAGGCAAAGATTTCATCACCAGTTATAAATCCGACTTTCATCATCCCAACTCCTCAAAATTTAAGTCTTGCGGACACAACAGAAAGAGATCTGAAATTCATAAAGGAGCTCATTTTAACGGAATTCCCGAACTCTCAAGTGTACTACGAAGATGAAGCAACCAAAATATCGCTTGGCGATCCAGTTGTCTACTTTGTTCTCGATAAGGACAAAAAAATAGATGCACAGAGAGTTATATACGTTTTCCTGAGAAAGTTCGACGATGGAATTGAGAACAATTGTTCAGAATTCGTAATTCCATATTCGTCGAAACTTATCTCAATATACCATGTTCTTCAACTTTTCAAAAGGGAGGGAGCGGTATGAAAAGGTTCTTAGTTATTATGTTCACGGTTTTAACGGTTCTCAGCTTTTCCAAGGTTAAAGTCACTTTCTGGGGCTTTACGATGAACGACGAACATGCAAAGAAGGTTCTAACAACGTTCATGAAAGAAAATCCAGATATCGAGGTTGAGTACGTACAGCTATCTTGGTCAAACGGATTCGATAAGATAGTTACCGCAATCGCAGGTGGCGAAAAACTAGACGTTGTAGAACTCGGAAACACATGGGTCGCGAGTTTTGCAGACAAAGGCGCTTTAGAGAACATGGATAGTTTTTACAAAAAGTACGGAAAGGACTACATGGGCTGGAACACTACTTATTACAAGAAAAGTTACTACTCGGTCCCATGGTTGCTTGGTACAAGGGCTATGTTCTACAACTTGGACCTATTTGAAAAAGCAGGCCTTAACCCAGATAAACCTCCAGTTACTTGGGACGAAGTGTTGAAAGCTGCTGCAAAGATCGACGCTCTTGGCCCAAATATATACGGATTCGGACTGCCTTCCGGAGAAAGCTACAGCCCATGGCAACAATGGTTCTTACCAGCAGTCTGGTGCACTGGAGGAGATATCATCTCCGAAGATGGAAAGAAAGCTCTGCTTGTCTCTCCAAAAGTAAATCAAACTGCAGAATTCTACAGAAAACTTGCAAAGAATTCTATGAAAACAAAACAAGACGATCTTGCTAAAGCTTTTGGAGAAGGAAAAATCGGGATGTACGTTAGTGGTGCATGGGATATAGACTACCTTGAAACAAACTATCCAGAACTGCCGTTCAATGTCACATTCATACCAAAGCCCTCTGAGAATTCTGGTACTCACGCTTCTTTCGCTGGTGCGGAAGTCTTAGCTATAATGAAGAATTCGAAGAACAAAGACGCAGCACAAAAACTTATAGAATTTCTGATAAGACCGGATATAGCCATGGACATAGCCAAATTATGGCCTGCGATATTCCCATCACACGTTGATGCAGGAAAAGACCCATGGTTTGCAGATCATCCGATGCACAAAGTATTCTACGAGCAGAATAAATACGCAAAACCTGTGCCATCAATCCCAGCATGGCCAAAGATCGAAGATGTTCTCAGGGACCTCGTTGAGGAGATCATTCTCACAGACAAGAGTATTTCAAGTATATTGCTGAAGTATAACACGATTGTGCAAGACATACTTGATGGGAAGAGATAATAGTAAGAATGCTTGCCCCATGCTACTCGCATGGGGCAAGTTTGGAATTTCGGGGTGGTGAAAACATGGGTAAGAAAAGAAAACTTAAATACAATTTTGAGACGTTGTTATTATTATCTCCGTTTTTAGTAATTTTTCTGGTTTTTGGAGCATTTCCAATAATTTTTTCATTCTTTATAAGTTTTACTGACTACTCAGGCTCGAGTCCAGACTACAGCTTTGTCGGGTTTGCTAACTACATCCATGCATTTAAGGATAGTATTTTTCTTACTGCCTTAAAAAACACTTTCATATTTGTTATAGGAACTATACCATTCACAACTGTTTTTGCACTTTTGCTCGCACTGATTATAAACAGCAAATTTCTACCTTTGAAGGATGTCTTCAAAGCTGGTTTCTTCCTACCATCGGTTATTTCAATGGTTGTTATATCTACAATGTGGATGTATCTTTACAGTGCTGACGGTTTCTTTAACAAAATGATCGAACTCTTCGGTCGCCAACCACTACCAACGAGTTGGTTAGCTTACGTGAAAACTGCTTTGCTATCCATCATGATAATGGACGTTTGGGCAGCAGTTGGCTACTACACGATACTCTTTTTAGCGGGGCTCCAAAGCATTCCGGAAGAACTGTATGAAGCAGCTAGAATCGATGGTGCGGATCGAAAAGCATTGTTCTCCAAAATCACGCTCCCGTTGTTGAAACCTACTCTCTATTTCGTAATTGCCATTAATACCATAAGATCTTTCCAGATATTCTCAGAAGTATTTACCATGACCGGTGGCGGTCCAATGAACTCTACTCAGACAATAGTCCATTACCTCTACATCGTAGGATTTCGCAATTTCGAAATGGGATACGCATCAGCCATTGGGTACATACTGGTGTTCATTGTTCTGTTAATAACTCTCATCCAAGGACGCCTGCTTAGGAGTGAAGCTCTATGAAAAAAATCATTTTGCTTTGTATAATGTTTGCATTACTTTTCATATCGCTTTTTCCTATGCTGTCCATGTTCTATACCTCAGTAATTCCAAGCGGTACCTTAACAAAGGTTGTCAAAGAAAGGTACATAAATGATTTTGAAACAAAGTATGTATCATACTTGCAAAGAAAGGTAAAGGGTGAGAACATTAACTTAGTAGATGATTCTCCGAATAGCACAACATCTTTGGCAGCTATTGGGAGGGTTGAGTTACTAACAGACAAATTGGACGTACGCGTTGCAAAATATATCGAATTTTGGGTGAAAGGTTCGGGAAATTTTTCTGTTGAGATCATCGATGCTTTCGGTGGAAAGTACACAGAGAACTTCACCGCACAACCTGAATGGAAGAAATTTACAATAAAACAAAAGGGAATAAAAGATATAGACCTCAGATACGTTTCCAAATTTGCATTCAACTTTGAGGATGGTAAAGAGTTCTTACTCGACGATGTGAAATTGGTTTACCGTTTCCCAACTTTGCTCAACTACGTGAACGTACTAAAGGAAGACATGTTCTCACGGTACATACTGAACAGCTTGATCGTCTCTGTAATAGTAGTGGCTGGTAATCTGATCTTTTCTACAATGGTTGGTTATGCCTTTGCTAGAAGACGATTCTGGGGGAAAAACATCCTATTCTCTCTGATTTTATCAACGATGATGATTCCTCCACAAGTCACAATAATTCCTGTTTTCATGCTCATGAAAAAATTGGGCTGGATCGACACGTACCTTGCACTTACAATTCCAATGTTAGTGACACCGTTCAACATATTCTTATTGAAACAATACATCGAACAACTTCCCATAGAGCTTGAGGAGGCTGCCTATGTAGACGGAGCGAGTACCATGCAAATAGTATTTAAGATTGTTTTCCCACTCTCAAGACCTTCTTTAGCTGTTATGGGGATAAATACATTCATATCCACATGGAATGACCTTTTCTACCCATTAATAGTGACAAATTCACGTGAAATGCGTACTGCTCAAGTAGGTTTGGCGATGTACCAGAAACTAAATCAAATAGATTGGCCACGATTGATGGCTGCATCTTCTATAATAGGATTACCTGTGATAATAATGTTCTTGCTATTCCAGAAGCAAATCATATCTGGCGTTACTAAGGGGGCTGTGAAAGGATGAATTGGACCTATTATGAAATTCTTAGAATCCCAGAATTGATGGAGAAGATTGAATCATCAAAATTCCAGTTTGAGGGTGACAGAAAATATGTATTTGTAGGCTGTGGGTCTTCATACAATCTTGCACTAATCATTTCACAGATAGTGCGAAAGTATGGAATTGAGTCAGAGGTAGTCACTGGTGGCAAAGTTGTCTCTTTCGATTACATACCACAATGTGACATAGGCATATTCATATCTCGCACGGGTGAATCCACCGAGACAGTACAATCGGCCAAAAAATTCAAGAGCAAAGGGATCAAAATTATCGGAATATGTTGTGAAAGCACTTCGTCACTTGGAGCAGTGTGCGACGAAGCCTATGCTTTCGATTTTTTACATGAAGAAAGTGTTGTCATGACAGGGTCATTCGTTGCGCTATTACAATTTTTCATCGGTAAACGCGACATTTCGGAAGAATGTTCACGAATCATCGAAAGATCTCAAAGTATAATAAAAGAACTGGACCTAAAAAGTTTTAATCACTTCGTTTTCTTGGGTTTCGATGAAGAGTACGCAATTTCAAAGGAAAGCGCTTTAAAAATGCAAGAAATGGCTCTGCAATATGTTGAATTTCACGAACCCCTCGAGTACAGACACGGTCCAATAGCGAGATTAAGTGACACATCTTTGGTTGTAATCAACTCAAAAGATACGCTATTTGAACGCGATTTAAGTAAAGAACTACGGAAACATACTAAAGTAATATTCTTAGGAAAAAATGGTGACATAGATATAGAGTACGAGAATGGATTAGAAACTCCGCTTAAATTAATCTTTGCACTTTTGCTGGCATACAACAAAGCAATAACTGAAGGATATAATCCTGACAGCCCAGATAAGCTTTCAAAGAGTGTTAAGATAGATACAAGTTACTAAATCGCATTAGAAAATTCTTGTAACAAGCCTCGCCTCCCCGTTTCTGTGTGTCCAACGTGGAAGACAGCCAAAGTATAGTCCATTAGAGGCTTGGCAGAAAGATGTTAATCAATCTTCTGTCAAGCCCTCGATGGGCTTTTTCCTTTCAATTGCTAATTTTGCAGAACGAGTAATGACCTCCCAAATTTCTTTTTTTCATTTTCGAGTGCATGATACCCTATCCCTGCTGGCCTTGGCTTTAACTTTAACCTTCCTTCCACTACATCTCTGCGTATATCGTTCTTTGTTCAAACGATCAATTGGCTTTCTATTATCTCTTTGTAAATCGGTGAGTTTGTGATCAACTCTTCGTGTGTCCCCTGAGCAACTATCCGCCCTTCTTCCATCACTATTAT
>DPIB01000126.1 GCA_003522805.1 Fervidobacterium sp.
ACTGGGCAGGTTATCAATTGCCAACAGAAGCACAGTGGGAAAAGGCAGCAAGAGGTAAAGACGGTAGAATGTATCCGTGGGGGAATGAGCTCCTCTCAAGCGGATTCAACGATGGAAAGAAAGAATACAGTGTATACAGCTTTGAAAAAACGGATGTCTCACCTTATGGTGTTGTCAATATGTATGGATTGCCTATAGAATTCTGTCGCGATTATTATGATAAATCGGCGTACAAAAAACTTTCGACAGATAACCCTTTGAATACTTCTGGCTCTCTTGTAGTTGGTCGCACTGGTGCCATTGCTGGAAGGATTACCGATAGGATAAGTGTGGATCCGAAAGAAAAGAGGAATGATTTTACGTTCAGGGTAGTCATAGATGCTGATTCTGCTAAAGACATCATCAAGAAACCATTGAATAACAAGGCATTTGGTGTAACTTGGTTTGTTGTGAATGATGCAGTGAGGCAGACATATAAAGTAAAGGCGGATGGATTGTACATAGCATACGTAGAAAAGAGTTCTCCAGCAGAGGTGGCTGGCCTCAAAGTAGGCGATGTCATTGTTTCAGTTGATGGAAAGGCTGTTAAAACAATCGATGATGTTGCTAAATCTATAATTGGAAAGACAGTTGTAACGATAACTGTTGATAGAGCTGGTAAAAAAGTAGACGTAAAACTGATACCTGGTGAATGGAAATTCTAGTTGGTATCGATTTTCATGCTCTGAAATTTCTGCCAAAGCCTTTCAACTTTTTGTTCATCTATATCACAGAATATGACTTTCTCTAGGCTACCAGAATAGTCGGAGAAATAATTGATAGTTGTCTTGTATGTTACTTCTATGAATCGATCTAGTGAGTAGCCAAATATTCCCGTTCCGATAAAAGGTAATGCGACAGAATTCAGTCTTAGCTCTGATGCCTTTCCGAATACGTTGCTCAAGCATTTTGAAAGAATGATGTCATTTTCAACTTTATCTCCAATAGGTCCTACTGTGTGAAGGATGTACTTAACGTTCAATCTACCTGGTCCTGTGACAGCAACACTACCTGGTGCCACAGGACCATGTTTTTGTACATACTCATCACTTTCTTTTTGGATTTCAGTTCCTCCGCTTCGTACTATCGCACCTGCTACTCCACCACCGTGTTTTAGATATGAATTTGCTGCATTTACAATTGCATCAACTTCTAGTCTGGTTATATCTGCACAGATAAACTGCAATAATATTATTCCTTTCTCCTTTTTAGTAATCTCTAGTTCCCTTGTCACGCTGAGCACCTCCATGAGAATCTTCCCCTTCTTTCTTAACGCCTCTTAAATCATCCTTTGCATCCTTAAATCTATCCTTCCAAAGTCTAGCGTATACTTCAGCGATTTTCGATTCTTTGGCTATGTTTTTTGGAAGATAAAATGGTCCTTTTACACTCTTTGGCAAGTATTCCTGCCTAATGAAGCCGCCGAATTCGTGTGGATATTTGTATCCACTTCCTTCTATGTTTAGTAGATGCCTAGGAACCGGGATGTTCATAGTCTCTTTAGCTACTTCGGTTGCTCTAGATATAGCTTCGTAGGATGAATTGCTCTTCGGTGCTAGCGATAGATATATAACGCACTCGGAAAGATTGAGTAAACACTCGGGCATTCCAACCATCTCAACAGCCTGCATAGTTGAAACAGCAAGAACAAGTGCAAACGGATCTGCAAGGCCTATATCCTCACTCGCAAGTATGACGAGTCTCCTTGCTATGAAACGAGGATCTTCCCCGCCGTTGATCATTCTCGACATGTAGTACAACGAAGCATCTGGGTCACTTCCACGCATGCTTTTGATAAATGCTGAAGCAAGATTGTAATGCTCATTATCTGTGTACTTTGTTAGTTCTTCCCCCAAGTACATCTGCAAAATCGATTCATCGACTTTCTCTCTTCCATTTATAGCTGCCATATTTGCAAGTATCTCATATGTGCTTATCATGTACCTTGCATCACCATTTGCCGAGTCTATGATGAATTTTCTTACCTCTTCCACAATTTCTATTCCTAGATGTTCTACCGCTCTATTCAATATCTTACCAAGATCTGCATTGGAAAGCTTCTTAAAATTCAATATTCGACATCTAGACAGTAGTGCAGGGTTAAGAGTGTGTTGCGGACTTTCTGTTGTTGTGCCATATAAAACATACAATCCCGTTTCAACACCAGGCAAGAATACATCTTGCTGTTTTTTATTAAACCTATGTATCTCATCGATAAAAAGAAGAAGCTTTTTAATCCCTTTCAAGTTATAAGCATATCTTTCCCATTGCTTGATCTCTTCTACCGAGGTAAATGCTGCATTGAGATGAACAACTTCATAAGTTGTATACTTCTTTATGATGTTCAAAAGAGAAGTTTTCCCGCTACCAGCGGGTCCATAAAGAATTGCAGAAAATAATTGATCGTTTTCAATAGAAGTGCGTAGCAAAGCACCTGGTGCCATCAAGTGTTCTTGACCTGTAAAATCTTCAAAAGAATCAGGCCTCAGTATTTCGTTTAAACCATTCGACAGTTTTCCTCAACCCTTCTTCAAGTGAATATTTCGGTTCCCATTTCAGTTCAATCCAAGCCTTGTTGTAGCAAAGAAGGCTTTTCCTTATATCTCCTTTTCTATGTGGTCCATAGATAGGATCTTTCTTATAGCCTGTCAATTTCTTCAGCACTTTGAAAAGCTCCTTTGTCGTTGTGCCAGTTGCTGTACCGATGTTTATTACCAACTTATCTCCTCTTTCCATTGCCTTAACGTTAGCATTTACGACGTCTTCAACATAGACATAATCTCTTGTGTATTCACCATCTCCAAATATCGTGCAGTCTTCACCTTTCAACATCCTAGATGTGAATATAGCTACAACTCCAGCCTCACCATACGGATCTTGCCTAGGTCCGTAGACATTGCCGTATCTCAAAACAGTGTAATTAAGCCCAAATTCTTTGCTAAAGAACCTTAGATAATTTTCAACAGAGAACTTTGCGATACCATATGGAGACATCGGTTGTGGGTAGACACTCTCTGGAGTGGGAAAGACTTTTACATCCTCACCATAAATTGCTCCACCAGTTGATGAAAAGATGAATTTCTTCACATTATGTTCAGCAGAAGCCTTTATCAAGTTCAAACTACCAATTATATTCCAATTAGCATCCTTAACAGGATCTTTAACAGAGATCGATACACTCGATTGCGCAGCAAGATGAAATACATACTCAAAATCCTCTTTGGAGAATAGTTCATTGACCTCTTCACTTCTAGATATATCCATCTCTACAAACTTTGCGTTGGGGTTTAAGTTCTCTCTTTTGCCAGTCGACAGGTTATCAACAATAACAACATCATTGCCAAGCTCAACCAATTTGTCTGTGATGTGTGATCCAATGAACCCTGCGCCACCAGTTACCAATATCTTACTCATCTAGCTCATCCTCCTTGATCTTGCCTTTTAGTCGATATACTTCTTCAGGTATTTCAAGATCCTTCCTGTTTTCTCTAATGAACTCTTCTAATTCTTTAGTTTTTTCCTCTGTAAAGTCTATTAAGATTGAATAGAACTTCCTTAGCTTTCTCCTTGTGTCAGCGTCTAAATCATAAACCATTAAACTTGCAATTTGCTGAGCCTTCTTTTCTGGTAGACCCACAACATATATAAAGAAATACTTAATACGTGATTCACCAGATTTCAGCATCTGCGCTATTTTGAGCCCCCGAGGAGTGAGCCGAACAAAGCTATACCTCTTATGATCAACAACACCAAGGTCCACAAGTTTCTTGACCGCATTAGTAGCACTGGCGTAAGAAACACCTTTGAGTTTTGCTATTTCAGAGATCCTGGCAACACCTTCACTTTCGATTAGTGTGTATATAGCCGAAATGTAACTCATAACAGTTGGCGTTAACTTTGTTTCATGCCTTAAGTCTCGTTGATCTTTTTTCATTTTTTAGTTCCTCCTTTTATTTCTTTTTTGCTTTTATGATATTCCTATTAAATCTTATTTTATCTATTTTTCAGCGTTTCCCTTTATGAACTCGTCATAGTATTTTCTTACCCTTTTTATATCTTGCCAAGTAAGATCCTTGGGACTGCCTTTTTCTTTCGATGGATTTCTAAGCAAATAACTTGGATGAAACATAGGAAAAATAACAATGCTGTCTCTCCAAATGGATTCTTTTCCGCGAACCTTGGTTATCTGTTCATCTTTACCTAGAAAAAAATTAACGGCAGTACTTCCAAGTGGTACTATCATTCTGGGGTTTATGATCTGTATTTGCGACAAAAGATAATCAGAACAAGATTGTATTTCAAGATTTGTTGGGACTCTATTGTTTGGAGGGCGACATTTTACAATATTTGTGATGTAAACACTTTCACGTTTGATGCTTACCGATTCAAGAATTTTTGTGAGCAGCTGGCCTGCCTTTCCCACAAAAGGTCGCCCTTGGATATCTTCTTCCTCTCCAGGACCTTCACCGACGAACATTATTGGAGAATAGAGATTTCCTTCTCCAGGCACAGCATTCTTTTTAATCAAACCTAGAGGACACATCTGGCATTCCCTTATTCGTTCTTCTACGATTCTCATCAAATCTTCTTTTCTCATCGTCTCCCCCTTGTCGAGTACGATATTGTTTGTATATTAATTTTCATATTGTACTACTGTGAGCCACTCATGGCTAAAGATACGAGTGTATAAGCACTCATTCTTCAGAAATGACTTAGTACTTATCAAATTTCTCAAATACGAAAAACAAAGTTTGGTTAACATTTTTATTATACCATAAACTATGTCATCATTTCAAGTTCTTAGCACTCTCTTTTTTCAACTCTTGATCAGAACGAAAAAAATCCCACCGATAGTCAATGGTGGGATTAAAGTTTTGTTGCATTAATTTTCTTAACTTTCCACAAGTGCACCCATAAACTGGCTCTTGTACATATCTGCATAAAATCCGTTCTTCTCGAGAAGTTCTTTATGGGTTCCTATCTCGATTATCTTTCCTTCATTCATGACAAGAATCATATCTGCCTCTCTTATCGTGGACAGTCTGTGCGCTACTACGAATGATGTCCTATCTTTCATCAAGTCTTCCATAGCTCTTTGTATGTATATTTCTGTCAATGTATCGACGTTACTTGTCGCCTCGTCGAGTATGAGTATGTCAGGATCCGCTAAGAAAGCTCTTGCTATGGTCAATAGTTGCTTTTGACCTTGGGAGATGTTAGAGGAATCTTCACCTATTACCGTGTTATAACCATCGGGCAGAGTTGTAATAAAATGATGGACATGTGCTGCCTTTGCTGCATTTATTATATCTTCCTCTGTAGCGTTTTCTCTCCCATATGCTATGTTATCTCTTATTGTTCCGGAGAATAGCCACGTATCTTGTAAAACCATCCCAAAATGCTTTCTGAGATTATATTTTTTTATATCACGTATGTCTATTCCATCAACTTTTATGCTTCCTCCTTGAATTTCGTAGAATCTCATCATCAAATTAACGAGTGTGGTCTTGCCAGCACCAGTCGGTCCAACAATTGCAACTTTTTGACCACTCTTAACGTCTATATTGAGATTTTCTATCAATGGTTTATCTGGAACATAGCTAAACTTGACGGATTCGAATTTGACGTTACCTTCTACTCTGTCTAGTTCGATCGCATTTGGCTTATCTGGTATTTCTTCCTGTTCTTCCATGATTTCAGAGATCCTCTCTGCTGCTGCGAGTGTGGATTGTATCATATTGACGATGTTTGCAATCTGCACTATCGGTTGATTGAATTGCCGTGAGTACTGTATAAAGGCTTGGACATCACCAATTGTAATTGCATTCTTCGTGACAAGAATACCACCACCTACTGCGACAAATATGTATCCAGCATTACCTATGAAATTCATTATAGGCATGATGATGCCTGAGACGAAATGTGCCATCTTGGCTGAATGGTAGAGTTTTTCATTCGTTTCGGAAAAAGCTTCGATTTCATCCTTTTCACGACCGTAAGCCTTAACCACGATATGTCCACCGTAGACTTCCTCAATTTGTCCTGTCAAAAGTCCGAGATTCTCTTGTTGCTGAGCGAAGAATCTTTGGGAATTCTTAGCAACAAGCACTGTTGCTAATATGCTTAATGGTAATGTGGCGAGAGTTAATAGCGTTAACCAGCCGTTTATTGTAAGCATCATGTATGTTATGCCGACGATCGTAACAATACCTGAAATAAACTGCATCAAACTCTGCTGAAGTGTGGTACTGATCAGGTCGATATCGTTAGTTACTCTACTGATGATATCACCATGCGAAGTGTTATCATAGAATTTTAGTGGAAGTTTTCTTAATTTCTCGCTTACATCCTCCCTCAACGTTCTCACAAGCTTTTGGGTAACTCCCGACATTATGAAACCCTGAAAAAAATGTAAAACTGCCGAAGTAACATAAAGTATCGCCACAGTCACAAGTACTTGGAATATTTTTTCGAAATCCATCTTGGTGTTCAGAAATCTTGAGAGTGGTGATTGACGCAATAGAATAACCCGAAATATCTCTGTTGTTGCTTGTCCCATAACTTTTGGAGCTTTTATTGTGAGGATAGTTGCAGTTATGGTAATAGCAAGAACAATGATAATCAAGAGTGCATACGGTTTTATGTACGAGAGCAAGAATTTAGCTGCTTTTTTAAAGTCCTTTGGTTTTTCCCCAGCACGTGCGAGGGCTCGTCCGCCACCCCTTCCAGCCTTCCTTTGCCTTCCACTAGAAGCAGTTTGCCTGGGATTGTTTTGGGTATTATTTTTTGAAGTTGTATTCTTTTCTTTTTCGTCCATTCTTCTCACCTCTTCAGATCATCTTATCCATCTTGCTAGTGAAACTAAATTTCTTCTCTTGATAATTGTGAATCAACAATGTCTCTGTAAGTCTCATTGCTCTCAAGCAATTCCGAGTGAGTACCAATTCCGACTATTCTTCCGTCACTCAAGACGATTATTTGATCAGCATGCATTATTGTCGCAACTCGCTGTGCAACTATTATAACTGTGGCATCGGAGGTTTCTCTAAACAATCTCAGTCTAACTTTTGCATCAGTCTTAAAATCCAATGCACTGAATGTATCATCAAAAAGGTAGATCATCGGCTTGCCAGCAATCGTCCTTGCTATCGAAACGCGTTGCTTTTGACCACCGGATAAGTTCAGACCAGCCTGGTCTATTACATAGTCAAGACCCTCAGGATACCTTGAAGCAAATTCCATAACTTGTGCTATATCAGCAGCATGCTCTACCATTTCGTCTGTTATCCATTCTCTTCCAAACCTTATGTTCTCTCTTATCGTTCCAGAAAAAATAATTGCCTTCTGAGTGGCATATCCTATGTTCTTTCTTAGTATACTTAGTGGAAATTCTCTAACATCGATGCCATCGATTTTAACACTTCCAGTTGTAACATCGTAGAATCTTGGTATCAAATTGAGTAAAGTGGATTTTCCCGAGCCTGTTGCACCAATAATAGCAGTAATTTTTCCTGGTAAAGCCTTGAATGTAATATTCTCCAATACTGGTTCGCCTGCATTAGGGTAACAAAAAGTAACATTGTCGAATTCAACCACACCCTTGATACTATTCTCATGAATGTTTTCATACCATGTTTGGTCTGTACTTGATATTTGCGATGGTGGCAAATCCCTGATTTTTGGAGTAATCGATAGAACCTCATTAATCCTCTTTATAGAAACACTTGCCCTTGGGAGGAACACAAATATCACTGAAATCATTATGAAAGAGAACATTATCTGCATCACATATTGCATAACTGCCATCATTTGTCCTACTTGAAGCTGCCCGACATCTATCTGCTTAGCTCCAAACCAAATTATCATTATCATAGTAAAGTTCATTACGATCATCATATATGGAAAGAGTGTGGATGCAACACGGTTTATTTTGAGTGCGGTGCTTGTTAAATCGTTGTTTGCTTCACTAAAACGTTTTTTCTCGTGTTCTTCTTTGTTGAATGCTCTTATAACCCGTATGCCTGTGACCCTTTCACGCAGTACAAGGTTAAGCTTATCTATCTTCTGCTGCATACTCTTAAACCATGGTACTACTACCCATGTTATCAGTCCAAGACCTGCAAACATGATAGGTACAGAAATGAACAGAACACTCGTGAGTTTTGCATCTTTATTAATCGCCATCAGTATACCGCCAATTGCCATAACAGGAGCCATGACAACCATTCTTAATATCATCATTGTTGCCTGCTGTATTTGCGTAACATCGTTAGTAGTTCTTGTTATTAAAGACGAGGTACTAAATTGGTCTATTTCCTCTAGCGAGAATGAGTTGACCTTTTCAAAAATCGCTCCACGCAGATCTCTACCAAGCCCCATACTAACATTAGATGATGTGTAACTGGCAAAGATCGCACACGCAGCAGATATCAGTGAATAAATCAGCATCTCACCGCCTACTTTCCAGATATAGCTGACATCACCTTTCGTAATCCCTTTATCAACTATATCTGACATGAGGTCTGGTAGATACAAGCTTATCACTGACTGGACGATCACGAGCAGCATGGTAACTAATATCAGTAGCCAATACCTTAAAATGAACTTTTTTAACATTCTGTTCCTCCCCTCTCAATATAATAATTTGAAAGATGATTTTTCACTTTAGAAAGCAAACTCATAAGCGATGATTTCTCGATATCCGATAATTCTGAAAGGATTATTTCTTCCGTTTCTTTTGTAAACTCTTTGATCTGTGATAGAATGGCTTGCGCTTTGTCGGTCAAGTAAACTCTGGATATTCTTCTATCCTTTTCGTCAATTCTCCTGTAAATCAGGCCTTTTCTTTCCATTCTTTTAAGCATAACAGCAATCGTACCTGGTTCTACATTTATAGATATTGCTATCTCTCTTTGACTTGCGCCTGGTTTGTGCTCCAATAGGAAGAGAATAGGGATTTGACCAGGGTGAAGGTCATACTTTTTTACTGTTGTTTCATACACGATCTTGAAGATGTACTTCTGGATCAACGAAAGATAGTACAAAATACTCCTTTCGCCATTGGTATAATCTCTCATAACTAACCTCCTTTTGAAAAGGTTTGACGTATAACCATTAGATGTATAACTATATTATATGGTATCATTATGGGTAATTTTGTCAACATGTTTTCGAAAAAATCATCGAATATCATATAATCTGAAATCACTATAATTCACTATAATTCGTAAATCTTGGTTTTCCTAGTTTATTTGGATGAGTCAACTTCTCCCAAGCAGTTCGGTAAATCTATAACTACAAATTAGGCATTTAATATGATATAATATTTTTATTCTTTTTGCTAGATGCGAGGCATATTATATTTATGAAAAATAAGTTGAGTGTTTCTTCTTTCTTTGGTTTGTGCCTAATTATCATCTTATCAGTTTCAGTAACCTTATTAGTTGCTTCTTTCAATAATCTGAAGCATAGTTTTTTGCATTTGACAAATATTGATGCGAAATTGATCCTCGATGGTTGTTCTATAAAGGGAATAACGTTGGAATGTAATGCCAATCTTGATATAGATTCAAGTGGTATACCTTACGAGATAGAATTGATCCAGCTAAAAATGTACAACGAAAAAGGTGAGCATATGGGGAGCTGGGCAACTGATTCCGTTACAACGGTGGATAGTGAGTTCATAATTTCTATTTCAGATGTTCAAATTTTTAAGTACTTCGAAGATGATAATTTTAAGATATATCTCGATGGTTTTGTAAAGGTTAAATTCGATATTGGCAAATATGGTATGAAGCTTAATTTACCGCTAGAAACAGAGGTGTTAGATTTTGAAAGAAAAGAATGAGTTAACTGAAGAAAAATACATAAGTAGTGATCAAGACACTCTAAAGGATGAGAGCAGAATAGTCTCTCCTGAAAGAACCGGGTATGATACTTATTCACTTCGACCAAGGCTTTTGTCCGAGTACATCGGTCAAGATAATATAAAAGAGAGGTTAAAGCTCTCAATTCAAGCATCCAAAATGCGTAGTGAACAACTTGACCATATACTTCTTGCTGGGCCTCCAGGGCTTGGAAAAACTACTTTGGCAACAATTGTTGCAAATGAACTAAACGCAAGTATACACATTACGAGTGGCCCAATACTAGAAAAGCAAGGTGATCTCGCTGCTATACTGACTAACCTGGAGTATGGAGATGTGCTTTTCATAGATGAAATCCATAGGATGAATAGGAGTGTAGAAGAAATACTATATTCTGCGATGGAAGACTACCAAATCGATATAATGATTGGCAAAGGACCAGCAGCAAAATCCATAAGGGTGGAACTCCAACCGTTTACATTGGTGGGTGCAACTACTCGCAGTGGTTTACTTACTTCGCCGTTACGTAATAGGTTCGGTATGATATTTGAAATGACTTTCTATTCAGAGAAAGAACTTCAACTTATCATATCAAGGGCTGCAGAAGTTATGGGGATACGTATACAAGAAGACGCATCATCGTCCTTAGCTAAGAGGGCACGTGGGACTCCAAGAATTGCTATCAGATTATTGAAAAGGGTGCGAGATCTCAGCACTGTGAAAGGTAAAGAAGAAATTGACATATCCACAGTTGAAGAGGTTATGAACCTTTTGAGGATAGATGAGATTGGTCTTGATGAAATGGATAGAAAGCTTCTAAGAATCATTATCGAAACTTACAAAGGTGGACCTGTTGGACTGAAGGCACTATCTGCATCAATTGGCGTTACGGAAGATACCATCTCAGAAGTATATGAGCCATTCCTAGTGCAATGTGGTTTCATAGCTAGAACCGCAAGGGGTAGAATTGCGACTGAAAAAGCATATAAATACTTTGGACTTTCAAAAACTTTGGGAGGTTTATTTGATGACCCTTTCGCCAGATGAGATACGCCGAAATATCGAGATCCTTTTTGAAAAAATAGCATTTCATGCTGAAAAAGTAGGTAGAGACCCCAAAGAGATCAAACTAGTAGCAGTGACAAAAACTCACCCGGCCGAGGTAATAAGATCAGCTTATCAAATTGGTTTAAGATCATTCGGAGAAAACTATGCACAGGAATTGAGAGACAAAGCGAAAACATTGGCGTTCGATGCCATAGAGTGGCATTTTATAGGCAGGATACAGACAAATAAACTGAAGTACGTAGTACCGGTTGCCGAGTATATTCAGTCCGTGTACAGAAAAGAAGAAATGGAAGAGATAGAAAAGATCGCTGCACGAATTGGGAAAAAGCAAAAGGTTTTGATTGAGGTAAATGTTTCAGGCGAAGAAACAAAGGGCGGTATCAAAACGGATGATGTCCAGACTTTTGTTGAAGAGTGCCTATCTTACAGAAATGTCGAAATAGTGGGTCTCATGACGATGGCACCATTTATCGAACCAGAAAACACACGACACTATTTCAAGAAGCTTTTTGCCTTAAGAGAAGAATTGCGAAGATTCTACCCAAATATAATCGAACTTTCAATGGGAATGACAAATGATTTCACGGTAGCAATCGAAGAAGGAAGTACTATGCTAAGGATAGGAACTGCCATATTTGGTGAGAGAGAATATAAGAAGGATTGAGGAGTGATAATATGTTTGTTCTGGGGAATTTTTTCTCAGCGGTAGGGATTGTCTTAAGAGTATTTGTAGACTTCGAAACAGCGGTTATTATAATAAGTGCTATATTAAGCTGGATTCCTGGAATCCGACAATTCGGTTTCTACAACTTTTTAAGGAATTTAGCAGATATCGTAGAAAGGCCACTCAGACGCTTTATCCCAAATATAGGATATGTGGACATCACACCTCTAATAGCAATCCTGATTTTGATATTCGTTGACAGGTTCTTGGCTCAAACACTTATAGACCTAGGATGGAGACTGAAGTGAAGTTCTCAGATGAAGATGTTGATGTTAAAGATGTCAAAGTAGGGATTTGCTATAGAATTGATTATCATCAGTCTGCTGAAATAGTATTGGATAGATTAAGGGAAAAGTTAAATATTGCCTTTTTTGTAGAATCATCAAACGATTTTACAGATTTACCACTATGTGATATTGTCATTGTAGTCGGTGGTGATGGTACTGTTCTGCGAACACTAAAAAAGATCTCAAAACCAGTTTTAGGCATCAAAGCTGGTAGACTCGGTTTTTTCTCAGGCTACCGTTTAGATGAGTTAAACAACTTAATTGAAGATTTAGCAAAATGGACTTTTGTGGAAGATAAACGTTGGGTATTGAGAGTTGAAGCTAACGGAAAGTGTTATTACGCAATAAACGATGCAGTGGTTCAGAAAGACCTAACTCAGAAAATCGTGGATTTCGATGTCGAGATACTAGGTGGGGAGTTTTTGTATCACGCTGATGGTGTTATAGTAAGCACTCCAACCGGCTCGTCAGCTTATTCACTTGCTCTTGGTGGGCCTATAATGCTTCCGAATGTAGAGGCATTTGTAATAACTCCCATCGCTCCTCAATTTCTTGCTACGAGGAGCTTGATTATTCCGAGTAGTGAGAATATAAGAATATCTGTTAATGAAGAAGTTAACCTGATAATCGATGGAGACTTGGTGGAAAGAGTCAAAGAAATTCGTGTAAGAAAGAGTTCCAGAAGAGTTTGTATTCTCAGGCCTATAGGATATGATTTTTCAACTTCTATTAAAGAAAAGATAGGCTATGGGAGAAACGTTCTGGGAATATTAAACCATCCCGCCACCTAT
>DPIB01000047.1 GCA_003522805.1 Fervidobacterium sp.
CTTCCACTTTCTTGGAATAGAAGTTTGCCATGTTTACCTCCTACAAGAAATGCGGGCTATATTCAAAATTTAGTTCAAACCAATTTCCATTTCTATGATTGAATCTCCATCCGTTGTTATTATTTTACCTGTCTTCTTAGAAAGTGCAATCGTCAGAATCGACTGCCTGAAATCGCTAAAAGTCTTTTCTAGAGTGAGTATGTCTTTACTCTTATTGTCGATTCCCACTTTGATTTTCCACACTTTTATCAGGTTATCCGAACCTGCTGTAATTATATTATCACGATAAATGGCAATCTTGAAAACTGTAGAACTGTGAGTCTTATACCGATTCAATACCTCCAGATTCCTATTTAGAATGTATAGATTACCGCCCCAGCCAGCAGTGTAGATCCTCAGAGAATCTCCATCAATGGTCCAAAGAGTTTCTTTAGCGAGTTTCAACTTCTTTATAGAATTGCCACTGATCTTTACTGCATACCCTTCCAATGTTGATAGATAGATTTCGTTAATTGTATCGGCCCAAATGTCTGTTATAGAGAGTCCAATTTGTATATCTCTTTCTTTGTATACATTGTAGACGTCTTTGATGTTCCATATGATTAGTTTACCATTCCAGTCACCACTGATAAGTTTTGAATCAACTATGTACAACGCCCAGACATAGCTACTATGCCCCATCAACGTGACAATAAGCTTACCAGTCGTTAGGTTCCATATCTTTACTGTATTATCCGAGGAGGCAGAAATCACATAATCTCCGTAAACAAGAACCCTTTTAACAGACTCCAAATGATCCTCCAGTATTTTCGTAATCTTGTAGTTACCGTATGTCTTTCCTTCTCTTTCCCAAACGGATAATTTGCCATCTTCATGTCCGCAGACGATTACCTCTCTTGAATCGTCGACTGTAATTGCAGATATCTTAGCTAGTTCCGGACTAAAGCGCCTGACTATTTTTGCAGAAGGAAAAGTGTCTTTCAGATCTATCTCAAGTTGTAATACTTGACCATTAGAAAGTCCTACGAACAGGTAGTTGTTTTCGCTTTCTTGAGCAGAGATGCTAACCAACGGCGCTTCAAATTCTATCAGGGTTTTGTTAACATCTCTATCTACGTATTTGCAATTCAAAGATTGTCCAGCTATGAATAGCATGCTGTTCTTATAGAACACATCATATATGCTCCTTTGTGGGAGTACTTCTACTTTCTTGCTCGCAAAGTTGTATATCTTTCCGTTGAACGTAGCTGCAATCAATGATTTCTCATTTCTAATAATTCTTATAACAAAATCTTGAAGCTCGGCGATTTTTTCACTCGTCTTTTTGCTCGTGTTAAGTGCGTAGATTCTTCCCGTGTTTGTTCCAATATAAACCAAGTTTGTAGCGTGCTTATCTGAGAAGATACTTGTATTCCATTCGTCAGGGTCACTAAAAATCTTTTGGACATTGCTTTCTGTAATTAAATAAACAGCTCCGAAAGTGCCAGCATAGATCCTATCTGTATCAACTAAGAGTGAGACAACTGCATTCTCAAGTTTTACACTTCTGATTGTACGGCCATTCCTAAGAAAGTACACGTTTCCTTCATTTGAGCCAACCAATATAACTTCTTCATGTCCAGAGCCGACAACTGATAGGCTTCTTATAGGTTTCCCAATGTTGGTCTTCCATACAAGTTTCGATGAGTTTTTGTCATATGCTTCCAGTTCGCCTGTTTCTCTTGCTATGACAAGATATACGCTGGTAGAGAGTACTTTCGCAGAAGAGTAGTAATGCCTAGAAGATTTCGTTATGTATCTCCCATCGATGTTATAGGCGAAGATCTCACCGTACCTGTTTGCGACAAAAAGCCTTCCATTGATCAGTATCAGGCTTGTTATTTCGGTTTCAGAAGCATCAAAAGCATGACTATACGTAGTTTTTCCCGACTTTAGATTGTAGACGAAAACCGTACCCTCAACCGATATGAAAAGTTGGTCATCTGTGCAGAATATAGAACCTATCGAATAGGAAGGAGATAAACCTTGGTTCCCGAATCTCTGCTGAATATTTTTGTCTATGAGTTTTTCTATTTTCTTCTGGCTTAGTGTTATTTTATATACACTTCCCATTGTTGTTCCTACGAAAACTTCGTTTGCTGTACCGTGCATCGATGTAACCATCTCACCTATTTCAAAAACTTTTACTGTTGAAAAGTTCGTAAGGTTTGTTATAACTATCCTGCCGTTTTCATCACCGGAGATGAGAAGGTTACTTGCAACAAATAACTCACGTATCCAACCGTTGTGGAGAACTAGTGTTTTTACAGGTGCGAAGTCTTTCCATACTATTATTCTGTTATCGGAACCCCCGGAGATAAGCATATCTTTATAAAATGCAAGCGAAAAGATAGAGCCTGTATGTGCCGTCAGTGATTTTACGAGCTTCAAGGTTGATTTCTCATATATCTTTATCATGTTATCTGGTTTATATCCGCCAACTGCTACATATTTGTCACTCACGGCAACTGCACGTGCCCAACTGGAGTGGGTTGGTAAGCCTTGTTCAAGCAAGAGTGCTTGTGTCCAGATCTTCAGTGTCCCATCTGCACTTACGGAGTATATATTCTTGTTATCAGTTGCTAATCTCCATACTACATCACGGTGACCAAACGGCACGAAATCGACGGCGGGGATAGTTATTTGGAAGGATAGAAGTGTGAGTATGATGATAAGGGCTGCAATACTTTGATGACATATTACGGATAGACTATTTCGTATTCCGTGCATGTGTTTCGGAAAGTTGTTAAACATATTTACCGCATTCATCATTAATCGGCGAG
>DPIB01000135.1 GCA_003522805.1 Fervidobacterium sp.
GAGGCTGCTTAGACCAGCCTGAGAGAATAAGGGCGTTTGACTAAACTTCTTTCGAAATCCTCCACCTCTAAGTGGCGGGTAGTTTAAAGGAACGTTATCTGATTGGTTTTTTCTCAGGTATGCCAGACTTTCTAGGATATTTCTTAGGGGTTGGGGAGACCTTTTCGAAAACAATCAAGTATCTACTCTTTCCATGTATAGAATATGTCCTCGTTTCGAATAATTTAACCCCAAGTTCCTTCATTGCGCTAATTGAACGTCCTAGTTCTTCGTTATAACCAGGCCCTTTGTAGAGCAATATTTTTCCACCTATTCTTACATATGGTGCAGCTAGTTCAAGCACCGTGGGGACCTTTGAAACTGCTCGGGCAGTTGCTGCATCGAATCTTTCAAAATAGTCGCCGACATCTTTCAACTCTTCTGCTCTGGTACACATAGCCTCCACACTATTTATACCTAACTCCGTACATGTCTTCTTCACAAAATCGATTTTTTTACAAATACTGTCTATCAAAAGTGCTCTTTTATCAAATTCTATCGACAGAAAAACGCCGGGAACACCACCGCCAGAACCGACGTCTAAGAAGAGCTCTCCAAGATCTTCGTCTTTAATTGGCAGAACAGAGTCGCTGTAAAGATAGGCAAAAGCCTCTTCTACATCTTTGTATCCTACAAGGTTCATCGGGGCATTTACTATTCTTTCAATGTATTTCTTTACAATTTCCATTTTTTCCATCGAATATCACCTTGAAGTAGAATTTTAAAACATCCACTGGCACACCAGAACGCGATATAGGGTCTGTAATCCATCTATAGAACCACTCCAGACGCATTTTTTGCAGTAACCTAGGTGCCCTTTTCTTCATCCCTGCAATTACATCAAAACTTCCGCCCACCCCCATTGCTAGTTTAAATGGAAGGTCTATGTGATCGTGTATCCAAAACTCTTGCCGAGGTGCTCCCATGCCAACGAATAAGAGATCTGGTTTTGTTTCTTCTATTTCTCTTGATGGAGTTTCATCAGTAAAGTAGCCGTGATGATAGCCAACTATATTGACACCACTTTCAGAGAGTTTCTCAGCTGCTTTCTTTACAGCGTCTGGTTTTCCACCCAAGAGATACACCTTCCATTTGCGTGACTTACTTTCTTCACACAAATACTGCATCGTATCTATCCCCGGTACTCTGTCGGTAACTACTTTACAGTGTTTCTTTATCGCCCAAACGACACCAGCACCATCTGGAAGATGGAAAGTTGCATTTTTAAGTGCCTCATCATATTCAGATAGCTCCAAGGCTCTTAGAAATATTTGACTGTTCAGTGTGACAACGAACATCTTATCTCCATTTTCAATGCAACTTACGAGGTGATTCCTAATTTCAGATGCTCCGCCACACAGTATCTTATAGTTGTAGAAATCGATCTTGGTCAAATGCTCCACCACCATACTGACTGGATTCAAAAAAACCGGGTCGGTACCACCGACCCTCTCGCTTATGCCTTCCCATTTAGGTTTCCTAAACATAATGTGCATGATAAATAGATCAGTGATAAAACTGGTGCCGAGGGCGGGATTTGAACCCGCACGGATATAAATCCACATGATCCTGAGTCATGCGCGTCTGCCATTTCCGCCACCTCGGCCTCGGTGGCTTTTTGATTTTGCTTAAACCTGTTCATTGCAAGGATATTATATCATACAGGGCGCGTTTTACAAGGCTGTTATTAACGTTCTTGAAGCCTCAATACATTAATTTCTGAAATTCTGGTTCTTCAGTTTCGTAAGGTAGCGAATGACTGGTTCTAACTTTTTCTGTAGCTAGTCTATTTAGTAATTTGTCAAAATGGTTCTAATAGTCCAACACTTATTGAGAAATTCGGATTGTGATATCCAAGCTCGATGTATAGTTTGTCTCTCATCTTCATTCCTTGAGGGTCCGGTACATAGAGCCTTATTTTTGCACAAATTGATTCTGATAGGTTAAATGAACTACGTAAGCTGGTGACAACACCCATTCTTATATCAAAATTCCTGTACGCAAATTTTATCACGCCACCGAATTTCGCATCGAATCCTTGTGAACTTAAGTCATAATTAGCGTACAACATCGGCCCTACTTCGAAACCGAATTGGGTATCGAAGGTAATATCTCCAGTGAAATACCAACCTTTGTTTAAAAGGTAATCGCTACTGAAGGAGAAAGTATCTTCCTCATATCCAATCCTCAAAAGCCAATTGTTTACGTCACCATAATTGTAACCTGCACCCACATTGAAATATGGAAAGATGTATATAGGTATGAGTAGAATTGTCAAAGTTATCAAAGTAATGTTTTTGCTTCTCAACATGAACTATTCACCCTCCAATGATGAATTTTTGAAACTCTAGCGTTACTTTTTCGTCGGTTTTGTCATTCCCAATTTCTATCTTCGTGGGTATGTTATTAACCATCTTCAAGGATAAAACGATCGGTTGAACGCCAAATTTGGCAAGAAGCTGTGCATTTTTGGGTCTGAATTCGACCCCACCTTTCACTTCTTTCGTGTCAAAGATGGGTGTGGATAGGAAATCGGTAATCGACTGGATTATACTAGTAATCTGACTAACATCTGCCATAACATTTTGTGAAGTTTTGACCTTATCGTATGAATACTCAACCTTTCCTGTAATCAAATTGTACTTTACAATTATTCCTTTGAAGATCTCTGGACCTTTCAAGTAAAATGTGAAATCTTCAAGGTTGTTTATTTTTATGTCAAAGGATGTCGTGAATATCTTTCTTTCTTCACCTTCGATCATATCGAATGTCAATTTCGTGGAAATAAAAAAGTCCCTCTGGCCTGCGATTTTTTCTATGAATCCGAATACACTTATGCCCGCTTCAAGGTCTTGGTTTTCGTTGTTTCCACCATTTGTTGAGCTTGTTGAGACTTGCTGAGAAAAAACATTCGAACTGAAGAGGCCCAAAATAATTAAGAATGAAAGAATGGAAACCGCAAAGAGATTTTTTTTGTCTAGTTTTAGTCTCAATTTCCTCAACTAACCCACCTCTTATCCTAGATATCTTTCGGTATCTAAATTATTCAAGTATCTTTGACTAAATAAGGTCTTCCTTAAGTATGATAATGAAATCAATCGGGAAAATAACCTGTCGTCCAGTCTTTGTTAATTCTCCAATAACGGCTAGGTATTTCGTTATGTAGTCCAGCCTATCTTCGACAAACAAGATATCCCACGGGGTAACTGTTCCTATTTTACTGATCATTTGCTCTACATACGTCTTTAAGTCATCATTCTTACGTAATATCAAGGCTGTGTTCTTCTTGAAGTCTACATCAACACCCTCGTAGAAGATTTTATTCGGTGAATAGCCATTGCTTTTGAATACTTCTTCTATTCTCGATACCATGGCATAACTTCTGTTCTCAGAATTATTTATAACATAGTAGCGGTATTTTTCCTCGATTTTCTTGCTCCTAGTTGCAAAACTGTCTTTGTATGCATCCATTTTGGATTCTTCTATGTACAAATTACCATCCTGCCCTATGTAAAATGGGAACGACACGCTCTCAATTGAAAAGTCGGTCTTTATTTTCGAAAAAATATATACAATTTCACCTATTTCTATGTTGAATTCTGTTCTCTGCCGTATTTCTTTGTACAATTCTGTTAGAGAAAATACGTTTTTACTCAGCGCCTTTTGAGCTAGCTTTTCTATGATTACCCTCTGCTTATCCAGTCTTCCTATATCCCCTTCTGCTGTTTTTCTGAATCTCAAATAAGCGAGCAGTTCTTTCCCTTTCATTTTATAGTATCCCGGAGAAAAATCTATTTCCAAGTTTTGTGCTGAATCAACGTAATGCATAGGTCTATCAACAAAAACTTCTATTGGGCCTAGTTCATCTCCTAAGAATTTGAAAATATCGTAATCAACTATTACATATCTCTTAATGTCGAGTCCAGTCAAGTTTTCTATTCGCTTTTTGAATTCTTCGATACCTTCCGTCTGATAAAATGCATTTATCTTTTTGCCATCGACGATCAAATCCCTTGGAATACTCGACATCATCATCTTCTTAGTCTTCAAGTCCAAGCTTGCGACCAGAATTACGTCAGTTCGTCTCGTTCCGGAGATATCTTTATCAAGTCCGAGTACAAGAACATTCACGGGATTCTCGGTCGGGACTATGAAAATTCTTAGGAAGAAATCAACCCATAAGACAGAGACAACCAAGGCAGCAGCTATCCCTATTATTATGACAAATATATATAGTACATTCTTCATAAGTTATTTTAATTCTCCTCTTACCCACCCAACATATGGTAGGTTCCTATATTTTTCGTTGTAATCAAGTCCATACCCAATAACGAATTTGTCTTCAATTTCAAATCCAACAAAATCAGGTTTGACTTGCGAATTCCTTCCAAGCTTTTTCAGTAAAGTTACAACTTTCAGGTCTGCTGGCCTATATCTCTTTAGGTATTCGAGCACGTAAGAAAGCGTAAGGCCAGTATCCAGAATATCCTCAACAATTATTACATGTTTATTGGTAATTGAAACATCAATATCCTTTATGATCCTTACTACTCCCGAAGATTTTGAAGAATTTCCATAACTTGAAACCGATATAAAATCAATTTCAACAGGAATTTTTAATGCTCTGATAAGATCAGCCAGGAAAATAAATCCCCCCTTAAGCACTCCAACCATTATAAGTTCCTTACCTTCATAATCCATGGATATTTTATTGCCCAATTCCCTTACTTTTTCATTCAACTCCTCTTTGC
>DPIB01000184.1 GCA_003522805.1 Fervidobacterium sp.
GTACATATCGCACAATCAGGGTAAATTGCAAGAATTGACTTATACGATAAGGAACGATAGGTATGTTCTTCCTGTAAAGGCAAATGAACGCGGAAAGGTAAAAGGAATACTTCAAGGTGCCTCTTCATCTGGTTCGACTGTTTATGTTGAACCGGAAGAGTTTATACCTATAAATGATAGATTGAGAGTGCTCGTTGAGGAAGAAGCAAGAGAGGTATCGAGGATTCTAAGAGAATTGACATCGAAGATTTTCGATAGATTGAACGATTTGAAAGATGATGTGAAGTTGCTTAAGAGAATTGATGCACTTTTCGCTCGAACGAGGTATGTGATTGAAAAGAATGCATCGATGATCATACCATCCGGTAGTTATCTGAAGTTGTCACAGGCAAGGCATCCCCTCATATCGCCGGAAAAAGTGGTACCTATAGATATAGAACTTCCAGCTGATAAGATAGGCATGGTGATAACGGGGCCAAACACAGGTGGAAAGACCGTATCGTTAAAAACAGTTGCACTACTTGTAATTCTTGCAAGGAGCGGGTTCCCGATAACAGCAGGTGAGAGCTCGAGGATACCTGACTTTGATATATATATAGATATAGGCGATAGCCAGGATATATTGGAGAATTTGAGCACATTTTCTGGTCACATCGTGAATATATCGAGAGCACTAGAGAATGCCAATGAGAATACAATGGTATTGATAGATGAACTTGGTTCTGGTACTGACCCTTACGAAGGCAGTGCAATTGCTTTGGGGGTTATTGAGGAACTAATTGAGCGAGGGACAAAGTTCATCGTTACGACGCACCTAACACCGATCAAGCTCTTTTCTATGTCTCACGATAAACTTGTTACCGCATCTATGGAATTCGATCCGGAGACACTTTCTCCAACTTACAGGATACTTATGAATATACCTGGAGCATCGCACGCATTTGAAATCGCAAGGAAATACGGTTTAGGCGATAGTATCCTCGAAAGGGCAGAGAAACATTTAGATGAGGAACATGTCAAGATAGAAGAACTCATAAAAAACCTCAATAGGCAAGTTAGCGAGATGGAGGCAAGAAAGCGTGAATTGGAAATTACATTGCGCGAATATACCCGTCAGAAGAAGGAATTTGAGGAGAAATACAAGCTACTCAAGGTGAAGCGTATAGAAGAATTTGACAAGGAGATCAGAGAGGTATACAAAGATATACAAAAGGCAAAGAAAGACTTGCAAGTGACTCTTCAAAGTACGAAGACATCGAGTGAGCAGTTGGTAAAGAAGCGTCTAAAAGAAATTACGGATGATGTGAAAAACATAGAGCAAATTCAAGAGAAGATCGAGAAGGTCTTCTACGAAACAAAGGTCTCTGAAGAGGAACGGCTTGTCACTGTTGGTGATTCTGTAAGACTCATCGATGGCACTGCGGTCGGCAGGGTGCTCGAAAAGAAAGGTCGAAGGTTCTTGGTCGATTTCAATGGGATTAGGTTAGAAGTGAATCCAGAGAAGTTAGTTAGAATTAGGGAGTCAGAATCAGCTGAAGGTACGGATCAAGAAACTGCTGTCAAAACGGAGGCTATGATTTACAAGCCATCCCTCAACTCAAACGAGATAGATATCAGAGGTACAACAGTTGAAGAAGCGATAGAGAGAATAGATGAATTCATAGATCAGCTGCTAATATCTGATTTCTCGATTGGATATATAATTCATGGAAAAGGTACAGGCAAACTTGCTACTGGGATATGGAATTATCTAAGAAGCGATAAGAGAATAAAGAACTATCGATTTGGTAGGCCAGATGAAGGGGGAGTTGGTGTAACAGTTGTTGAGATTTGAAGCTTACGAGGGGGTATGCGAATGTTATTTGCACTTGATATAGGGACGCGGAAAATTGCAGGTCTTTTGGTAGATATGGACGAAGAGGGAAAAATGATAGTTCTCGATGCAGTCGTGAAAGAGCATGACAATCGCGCAATGCTTGATGGGCAGATACACGATGTCGAAAAAGTCACACGTACAGTCAAAGCAGTAAAAGAAGAGTTAGAATCTCGAAATAACGTTCGACTGGAGAGAATTGCGATTGCATTGGCAGGCAGATTTTTGAAGACATTCATCGGTGAGTCAACGATGGAAATAGGTGAAAGAAACGAGATAACCCAGGATTTTGTCGCACACTTGGAACTCAACGCTGTTGCAAAGGCAATGGAAAACGTCGAGCCAAACATGTACTGTGTTGGATATTCTGTGATTAGGTATGAAATAGATGACATGTGGTTTAAAAAGCTTGAAGGGCTAAAAGGCGAACGTGCTTATGTCAAGGTAGTTGCTACGTTTCTGCCAAGTCACGTAGTTGAGGCAATGCTTTCCGTTGTCAAGAAGGTTGGCCTTACGATTACACATCTTACGCTAGAACCTATTGCAGCAGTGAATCTAACGGTACCAGAGGATTTGCGCATATTAAACATCGCACTTGCCGACGTGGGAGCTGGTACCAGCGATATTGCGATTGCCAAGGATGGCACGATCATAGCATATGGAATGGTACCTTTAGCTGGCGATGAAATAACAGAGGCTATTACAAAGAGCTTTTTGCTTGACTTCTCTACGGCAGAATACGTGAAGCGGAATTTCTATCTAAACGAAAAGCTTGTTGTGAGGAACATTTTGGATAAGGAAAAAGAGATAAAGCAGGAAGATGTCATCGATGTGATATCGCCCGTCATTGATAAGATTACACAAAAGATAGCAGAAATGATCTTGGAACTCAATGGTGAGAAACCTCAAGTTGTAATGGTTGTCGGCGGTGGTGCAAAGGTACCGTTATTTGACGAATGTTTGGCAAAACACCTTCGCATGGATGTCGACGTTGTCTCCTTGAAAAATGCGGAAGGTCTTGATTTTGTTGATTGCACAGGCCAAATCTTTGGAAGTGAGTACATAACACCGCTTGGAATAGGATACACCGCATTAAACAACACGGGCTCTGTCTTCGAGCATGTGACTGTGAATGGTGAGAAGGTGCAGCTTATAGGGTTCAAGGCATCGTACACGGTCTGGGAAGTGCTTGTGCAGGTGGGAATGGATATACACTCGCTTTTAGGAAAGCCGGGCAGGTCTATGGTTATCGATGTGAATGGAGAAACACGGGTTATAAAAGGAAAGATGCCAATGCCTGCAATGGTTGTTGTCAATGGCAATGAAGCTACCTTGAGAGACATAGTAAAGCATGGCGATACGATAGAAGTGGGAGAAGCACAAGATGGCGAGGATGCAAGGGTGCAGCTCTACGATGTCGTCGAACCAATTCGACTCATGTCTTTGGAAAACGAAGAGATCATAGAGTACTATCCTAAGGTGATTCTCAATGGACTCGAGGTATCGAATAACGTCGAGTTGAAAGATGGTGATGTTATTCGGTATGAAAAGGTTAAAGTGAGGCAGATAAGGGAGTTCTTGGGAAACGATTTGGTGAACATAACCTACTCAGTGAACAACGTGTATAAGACGGTGAATGCCGGCGATGTGAAAATATTCAAAGATGAGGTAGAACTATTCGATGAAAATACCGTCGAGCCTGGCGATAAGATAAACTATGCGCTTGTATTGAGATATCCAAAGGTGATGGAACTTCCAGAGATGGAAAAAATCAGTATACTTATAAGAATAAACGGTCAGCCTACTGTCTTAACAAAAGATGGTGTACTTGTTTGGGTAAATGATCAGCTTGTCTCTCCACAATATGAGATCAGAGATGGCGATAAGGTTAGGACTCAGGTACCGGATGAACAAGGTTTCATCGTTGCGGATGTACTGAGATTGTTCGATATCGATATGCGAAAAGTAAAATCCTATACATTACTGAAAAACGGAAAAAAAGTGGGCTTTACAGACACACTTGAAGCTGGAGACGAAATCACGTTCGATTTTGCGTTGAAAGAAGAAATGGACAATTCCGCCGAACAATAATTAAGTCGACTTATCTTGCTATCTTTTTCCACGTTTGCTTTGAGCATCCGTCAGTTTCAATCCATACATTTCAGCCGCTAAACATAGTGGTTCGTATGGGCATGAATTGT
>DPIB01000062.1 GCA_003522805.1 Fervidobacterium sp.
GTTATAGCAGAATATATAGTCACCTTGGGATGCTCCACAAGTCCCATGCTCTGAGGGGTAGGAGAAGTGCTATTACCATTAAACCTGCTATAACGTTGGTGATGTGGACCTACAGGCTTTAGCCTGACTTACCTTGATGGAGGTTTTAATGTGGTATATGTATCATTCCCCACATACAGAAGTGGGAGTCTTCTTTCAGGAAAATGATAAATTATCAAGTGAGGTATGTTCTTCACTCTTCTTGGGAGATGCGATTGCATCTCCCTTATTTTATGATATAATTATTCGTAGTACGAACCAATAACTGAGTGTGGTAAGGATTACAACATTGCTGCAGATAGTGCATACTGGTACATAAAGAAAGCAGGAGGTGAGATTATGGAATACCGTAAAGTTGGTAAGTGGGGATTGAAGATCAGTGAACTTTCGATTGGCTCTTGGCTAACACTTGGGAATCAGCTCGACTATGAAGGAACGAGAAAAATCATAAGATACGGTGTTGAAAGAGGTGTCAATTTCATCGATACGGCAGAGGGATACGCAGATGGAATTGCAGAATCGATCCTTGGTAAAGTGCTAAAGGAATATCGCAGGGAAGATCTCGTTGTATCAACCAAGATCTTCTGGGGTGGAAGTGGTCCAAATGATCAAGGACTTTCTAGAAAACACCTACTTGAGGGGATCAGAAATTCACTTAAACGGCTGCAGTTAGACTATGTGGACATAGTTTATTGCCACAGACCCGATCCACAAGTCCCCATGGAAGAAATCGTGTGGGCAATGGATCAGATTCTACGCAACGGACAGGCACTCTACTGGGGAACGAGTGAGTGGAGTGCAGTGCAGATAGAACAAGCGCACATCGTTGCGAAAGAGCTGAATTGCATGCCTCCGATAGTCGAACAACCACAGTATAACTTGATCGTCAAGAAACGTGTAGAAGAGGAGTACGCTCCAATTTACGAAAAGTATGGGATGGGACTGACTATCTTCAGTCCTTTGGCATCCGGTGTCTTGAGTGGCAAATATCTCGATGGTATTCCAGAAGGTTCGCGATTAGATAGATGGCCATGGCTCAAAAAGTCGATGGAAGAAAAAGGAGTATTCGAAGGCGAGACTGTGAACAAACTCAAACGAATAAGAGAAATTGCCACAAGCTTGGAGGCAACTATGTCGCAACTTGCACTTGCATGGTGTTTGAAGAACAAAAACGTCAGTAGCGTCATACTTGGCATTAGTTCTTTGGATCAGCTTGCAGAAAACCTCAAGGCAGTAGAAGTAAAAAATAAGATTACAGACGAGATATATGCAGAGTTAAGTTCGATGTTCTGATTAACCATATTCGATTTGGCATAGGTTATATAGTCAAAAATACCGGGAGATGATTTCTCCCGGTCTATCATTTCAAATCAAAATTGGATCTCGAACGTATAGAATTTGAATGGTGCAAATTCGAAAGTGACATAGCCGTTACTAAAATCAAGTTTTTGAATCCTGTTTTCTAGCACATCTACAAGATTAACTTCCTTTACTTCTTTGCCTGGTATCTCAATTCTAACTCCTGAAGTCCCCGAGCTACCAACACTTTCCAAGATCCTGAGATACAACTTACCATTGACAGTTCTCAGCGAAAGAATTCTAAAATTATCACTCAGTACCTTTATATCCGTCAAAGGTTCTCTTAGTCTTCCACTGAAAACTTTTACAGGCCTATTCAACCTTTCCGAACGTCTGTAGAACTCCTTTACATCACAAGATGGGTGCATGTGAATCGAATAGGAAAACTCATGATAGCCTTCATCTGCATAGAAGTCTGGATAGATACCTGCCTTCAGCAGTGTCATCTCAATCGTTGAGTCATTCACTTTATGACCGTACTTTCCGTTATTCATCACACAAACGCCGTAATCATACTGTGAGAGATCTACCCAACTATGTGCAAGGACCTCGAAACGTGCCTGTTCGAAATTCGTGTTGTTATGTGTTGGCCTTTCGATGTATCCACCATCGATGTCGTATTTTGCATACCTACTCAAGACTGTTGTTGGGAAAGACACCTTAAGTAGCATCCTTCTGTGGTGCCAATCCACCTTCGTGTGGATTTTCAGTTCATCACTAAAACTCGCCAATATATAGAACTGCTCAACAGTACTTGATTCAAACACATATAGTGCACGAACAACTTCTCTTAAGTCATTCTTCTCCAGTAGTTCGATCCTTGCTGCTTCCAACCTAATCCCGGAATTCTTGCTCCGCACATCTATGTCCCAATTCTCCCAATAAGCGGGTACATCTTCATACAAGTTCAAAAGATTTCCAGCATCTTTGAAAGCCCATTTTTTGAGTTCCTTGTTGTAGATATTTATGGAACCATTCTCGTTGATTACAACCTTTATTTTACTATTCTCCATAAAGTATTTACCTGTTACTTGTTGTGAAGTTCTATCCTCTTGTTTTTTCAGTTCTTCGTCTTGAACCTTCGAAATTTTGAAAGTCTCAAATCCAAGTGCAGGTATGTTTGCATCAGAATGTTGCAAACAACATACGTAGTTCCCATCGTAACTAGTTGTACAATAGAGTTCCTGACTATCATGGGATATCTTGGCAGGTTCCTCCTGACTGAAATGAACTGGCTGTTCGTAAGAAGAAGGATTGAATACACTGATGTAGTTAGTTGAACCATCAGTCTTTGCCTTCATTATCTCATTCTGTATCCTGATACATTCTTCGATTACATGACTCAATTCACTTTCAGCATCGTCATATACTTCCTTGATTGACGAACCTGGCAGGATATCATGGAACTCGTTGCGTAGCATTATCTTCCAAAGTTCATCTATTTGTTCTTGGTACACTTCACCAAACAAAGCATTTAAAATTTCCGTTGATCTTAGTTCATTTTCAGCGATCCTGTGAAGCTTTTTTGTACGACTCTGTGACGTAAACGTTCCTCTGTGCAATTCCAAGTATAGTTCACTATCCCATATCGGCAACTTCGAACCATCTAATGTCTTCTCCAGGCTTTCAGCAAACTTCTCAGCTGTTGAGTATTCAACGTACGGAACTCCTGGAATGTCGTTTAACGGGCTGTAATTCTCACACATCTCTTCCGTTGGCCCACCACCACCATCACCATAGCCAAAAGACAAGAACAATTCATTGGTTATATCCTTCTGTCTAAAGTTTTCGAACGTATTGATCAAAGACCTTGCACTGACCCTGCCGTTGTAACCGTCCTCAAAATTCTTGAAATTGTAGTAAATCACTTCCGACCCATCTATACCTCTCCACCGACAGATATCGTATGGAAAATCATTCGACTCATTCCAATTCAGTTTAGTTGTAACAAAATAATCGACACCTGCTTGCTTCATTACCTGAGGCAGTATCCAAGAAAAGCCAAAAACGTCAGGAAGCCAGGCTACTTTACTCTTTACACCGAATTCTTTGAGGAAGAACTGCTGTCCGTAGTAGAACTGTCTTATAAGCGATTCGGTACTTGGCACATTACAGTCTGATTCAACCCACATACCGCCAACAGGTTCCCATCGGCCACTCTTCACTAACTCTTTGATCTCCTCAAAAACCTCCGGGTGAGACCTTTTCAGATCTTCGTACATCTGTGCAGACGACTGGATGTAAATGAACTCTGGATACCTTTTAGCTAGCTGAACTGCATTTGAAAATGTCCTAACGATCTTTCTCTTTGTCTCACTAATTGGCCAGAGCCAAGCATAGTCGATGTGTGCGTGTCCTGCAACAAAAATTTTTCCGATCTTTGGGAAGAGCCTACTTAAGTTCATAACATTCTCTCTGTATGTTTCGAATCCTTTAACTAGAAATTCCTTCACACGTATATCGTACACGCATTCATCTGTTGGGAATTCAGGATGGGACCATGTCGACATGACCTGATCTAATATACTAGGATTTTCGCTAACTGTTTTCAAGTAAACATTGCTGGACCTCGGAATGCGCACACTTGTTAAAAAATCATCAGTAACGTCGATGAGTGCTTTCGAAAGATCGCTGTTGCTGGTTTCTTTAGCAACTTCGATGACATTCTTAACAAAATGTAAGGTTCGCATCATATCAGTATCATACACCACGAACTGTGAATACTTGAAGACGCTCTCTTCTCTTGAACCAAATAACCCTCTTGCTACTGTTTCTATTTCGATTTTGTGCTCTTTTCCATCGCAAAACGGGGTCAAATTCACTTCTTTGTGGTATTGATTAACTTCACCATAAGCCTTCCCATCTACCAACACTAAACTCTCTCCACCAAACCAAGCACGTAAGTAGCAACTTTCGTTTGGTCTCAACCGTTCAAGTGTGAATACATTCTCAAAACGGGTAGGCTCTCCCGAATAATTCCAAGAATGTGGTAGACTGATATTTCGTCCGTCACATACCCATCCTTCAAACCCCTCCTTCTTCACGATGGAAAATGGCAAGAACTCCGCAAGCAATCTGTAAAGACGTATGATTTCCTGATCCTTGTTTCGGTTCATAAACATCCTCCTCAAGAAGTGCGTTATTTGTCAAAACCACAACCACAAGAATTCCGAACCACCAAATCAGCATTTATGAAGATGTCGTTGGTAACCTTCTCTCCTTTTAGGATACTAATCATCATAGAAGCCGCAATTTCACCCATTTTGAGTAAATCTTGTTTAACAGTGGTGAGTTTTGGTTCCAGCATCCTAGCAACAAATTCATCGTCAAATCCAACGATGCGTACATCTTCGGGGATTCTGACACCACTTTTGATCAAGTAAAATGCACCCCTTACTGCGAGCATATCGTTGCAGAAAAACACGCATTCCACATCTTCTGTCCTCACCAACTCAGGCAATTTCCCAAAGTCACCATCGATTCTATCAATTCTCAAAACCTCTGGCTTCCTTCCCAATCCTTTAGAGATTCCGTTGTATCTTTCATATACACTGGATATACTCATATCTTCACTTGTCACAAACAAAGCCTTATTTACAACATTATGTACTTTCACCATATGTTCCCCTATCATCTTTCCGCCTGTGTAATTGTCTGTAAGTACAGAAGGTATTTTAACAGGCATCGGTATACTCCTATCAACGAAAACTATTGGAAAATTGTTCTGTGCAAGGCTGCGTAGAAAATGATTGTTGATAGAATCTTGTGTGGGCTCCATTAGCAACCCATCTATGCCTATAGAAATGAGATTATTCAGAATCTGCTCTTCTTCAGAAATGCTCTTCCCTTGTTCAAATGCAAATATCTTGACACCTATAGAGGAGAGAAATTTTACTGCCCCGTACATCACCTGTCTGTTGTTTATAACTACTCCAACACGTTTATGAGCTATTGCATTGATCTCAGTTACAAATGTCCCAATCCCCGGAACTCTCGAAATTATGCCGTTAGTTTCAAGCTCGTCCAACGCTTTTCTGACGGTAACTCTAGTAGTATTAAACGTCCTCGCAAGCTCATTTTCAGACGGTAGTTTGTCTCCTGCAGACAATTTTCCAGACAGGATCAGATCTTCAAGATACTTTAGTACTTTAATATAAGTTGGTATCATGTCTATGCTCCTTTCAGAAAAACTACTACAATGCTTGTCTCATAGTTATCCTTTTATACCAGATAACTTTATTCCCTCAATAAGGTACTTTTGAGCAAACAAGAAAAAGATCAAAGTTGGTAAGAAAGTAAGCGTAGCTGCCGCCATAGCTTGATTCCAGTATGTTCCATACCTGTTCATGAACATAGGCATTCCCAAAGCAAGAGGATATTTCTCTTCACTTGTAATGTAAATCAAAGGTCCTGTGTAGTTATTCCAGCTACCTATGAATGTGAACAACGATATAAGTGCTAGAACCGGTTTAGACAATGGTACCATAATCTTTCTAAAAATGGTCCATTCATTTGCACCGTCGATTTTAGCAGCTTCTATCATTTCATTTGGAATTGTTGAAAAGAACTGTTTAATCAAGAAGACATTCATTGCACCTCCACCAAGAAATGATGGAACTATCAAAGGCAAGAATGTATCTAGCCATCCAAGGTTTTTGAATATCAAGAATGTTGGGACCATAGTAACTGCGCCCGGTATCATTACCGTGCTTAGCATAACAAAGAATAAGAAATCTCTACCTTTCCAGTTTACTTTCGAAAATCCATAGGCAACAAGTGGGGCTGATATGACGACACCGATTAGATTACCCACAGTAATGATAACAGTGTTGAGAAAATACCGCCAAAACGGGAATTTGCTTATTGCCTTCGCAAAATTATTAAAGTGAGGTTTAGCAGGGAAGAACTTTGGTGGAAACTCTAAGAGTTCTGTATCTGCTTTTAGAGAAGTCCCAAACATCCAGAAAAAGGGCATAAGATATATCAATGCTATTATACAAAGCAAAAAATAAACCAAAAGTTTTGTGAACAATCCAGCTTTACCATACATCAGTATTGTCACCTCTTCTATTATTTCTATCGTTCATACTATTCATTTCCAAGGTAGAATACCCATTTCTTAGAGAACGCGAAGTAGAGCAATGTTAGTATAAGGATGAAACTAAACAATATCCAAGCCAGTGCAGATGCGTATCCCATATTCGTGTAAGTAAATGCGTGCTTATAGATATATATACCTAGAGACAAAGATGCATTAGCAGGTCCTCCTCCAGTAAGTAGCATAGGTAAGTCGAAGATCTGCATATTTCCTATAGTTGAAGTTACCAAATAATAGAATATAGTTGGAGTAATCAATGGAAGTGTAATCTTCCGGAACATCGTGAATTTCGAAGCCCCGTCTATAAGTGCAGCCTCGTACAATTCTACAGGAATATCTTTCAAAGCGGCTGAAAAAATAAGCATAGCACCACCTACGCCCCATTGAGCAGCTATGATTATCGTAGGTTTTACCCATGCCTCACTGCTCAGCCAAAGCGGGCCATTGATACCAAACCACGAAAGGATTGTATTTACAAATCCGAGATATGGATGAAAAAACAGAGTGACCACGGCAGAAAATGCAAATGCTGGAACTATTGACGGCAGATAGATCGCGGCTCTGAAAAACGGGACACCCTTCAAATATCTCAAGTTTAATAGTAAGGATATTCCCAATGCAATGATCAAACCCAAAGGCACCAACCCAACAACGTAAACTAGAGTATTTGTCAAACTCTTCCAGAACAACTCATCTGATAACATGCGCGAAAAGTTTCCAAAGCCTATGAATTTCGGCTTGGTTGTAATTGAAAACTCTGTGAAAGAATAATAGAAAGAAGCAATTACAGGATAGATAGTGAAAACAACGAATCCGATTAACCAAGGAGATATGAATAAAAGACCTAATACAAGATTTCTCGAACTCTTTTTTGACATATTTAACACCCCAGACTCATTTGTTTTTGACTACTCTCATTCTAAGCAACCGACTCGATACGTTAGTTACACTCGGCTCTTGGTATCCGATTAAATCAATTTCAGTTCTCTATTCTAGAAGTCCCGGGGCGTAGCCCCGGGGGAATGGAGAGCGTAGAGAGAGGTTTAGAAGCTATCGAGTCCGTATACTTCTACTTCGTATATCCTTGCGGCTCTGTCACCAACCTGCGTTGGAGCTTCTATAAAGAATCTAACATATCTTGCCTTGACTGGTGGGAAAGAATGCTCAGTTACACCCTTCGTGTTATTCTGAACAACTACGACATCTTGCCAACTTTCACCATCAAGACTCACTTGTAGTTTATAAGTCTTTGTGTTCCAATCTGCTGATTCATGACCAGCTTCGGCATGTTTGATGATGATCTTGTTCACGAAACATTCTTTTCCAAGATCGATAACCAACCAATGTGGTAGATCACCGACTGCACACCATTTGCTGTTGTTTTCAACGGTTCCATCAACTGCAAGAGATGGCTTTTCAGCTGGAACAAAACTACTTGCGTAAGTGTCTTTCCCTAACGCTAAATTGGATATCTTTTCAGCATTCTTTGTTACCACTATCATACTATCAAATGACTTAACATCCTCACCAGAAGTGTTCTTAGCCATTAACTTGACAGGATAGACACCTTCTTTTTCATATTTTACTTCCACCCTTGACGCTGTGCTCTGTGATGGGCTTCCACCCTGGAATTCCCAAAGTATTTCCTCCGTTGTTTCTGAACAAAGTGATTCGAAGATGACACTATCACCAGGTTTTATTATCGTGTTATTTACCGAGAAATCTGCCTTAGGTTTTGGATATTGTGGCCATTTTAGTGAGACATATGCTGGTCTGCTCTTCTTCATATCCTCTGAGACAGCAACTATTTTGAGCATTGTTTCGTCTTCTTTCCCAGCCCTCTTCATGTTATATATGTAAGTGTAGTTATTCGTACTAACCCAAACGAGCTCTTCAGATTTGTTAGGGAGTATTCGGTAAACTTCATAGTGTTTTGCGTTCTTAACAGGGTTCCAATGGAGTTTGACCTGTGCATAAATTCCCTCACTAAAGTTTACATCATCAATTGATACGCTCTCCGGAGTTGATAAGCTGGCACTGTTTCCACGATATACGGCTATCTGTCCCAAATTAAGGGATACATTTTGATTATCCAAACTCTTTATGCTCAAACCTATGCTTTCAACCTTCTTCCCCGAGTACTTTGACATCGGATAATTTGAACGGCGCCATGTATTCAAAGAAGACAACGGTAGTTTGAATACTTCTCCATCGAAGAACTTAACAGTTATGTATCCTGATATCTTTCCGCTGTTCAGTTTTGTCGCATATGAGATCATCGTATCAGACGTAAGAGACAGGTCGGTAAAGAATAGGGTATACTCAGATAACTCTCCCTTACTCATTTTTCCAGAGAATTTCAGAGATGTTCCACCGTAATACGCATCTTCATAGTCAACTTCGACATTTAGTGCCTTGCCTTCAACCTTCCATCTATACGTTGGTAGTACGTCTTGCAGACTTCTGTTATGCCACTCCGTAGGTTTCACCTTTTTGCCATCTATGAAGAAATACTTACCATGTCCAACATTGAAATTCGTAACGAATGGTATCGACGTTACAGGCGATTTCTCAACAACAAACTTGGCAAAACCCGGCCAGTTTTTCGCATTATCTTTCTCATTGTATACCAAAGTATCGTGATTCCCAAGCCACAGTATATTCTCTTTTTTCCAGAACTCATCGAATGTTCTTGAAGAATAATAACTCCAGCATGGGCAATAAAGACCTAATGAAAGCTTCAATTTTCCATCTTTATCCTGAAGCTTTGGTAAATTGAAATACGGGGTGTTGTAACCATCGCCTTGGAGCAAGACTCCAGCGAAGAGATCATATTGAGAAATCCCATACTTCTTTGCGTTCGCGATAGAATCTTCTATCGTATTTGGCATCTTCGACGATATCCAGCCAAAATCGATGAACATATAATCTGAGACTTTTTTGCCGTTATCTACTAAGAAACTAACGTTTGCATCGTTCAATTCACCATGCCATGCAACTTCTCCAGTATTATCCATCGCATCGTACCAGAACAGAATCAAATCTGGTGCCTTTTCCTTGAAGTATTTTATGAACTTTATCATCTGCATAGCATGTTCCATTTCACAACCTTCTGTTTCTTGGTTAATAAACCAACCATCGAACCCGTAATATCTTGCTACCTCTATCAGTTTATCTGCTACTGGAAAGACTCCGTTTTCTTCTTGAATTACTTGATCAACCCAGTTCCTTCTTCCTCCATAAACATTGGGCGGGAAGAATATAGTACCAAGCACCGGTACACCATTGCGATGTGCTGCGTCTATCGTATCGGCGCCAGGTGAAACTATGATTCCTTCACCAGCGGAACCAGCCCATGCAACTAAATAGTCGATGTACTGCCAATATGTGAATGGATAGGTTTTCATAGAATCGTTTCTACCTTGTGACGGCATACCACTTGTTGAAGAATTCATTATTGAAAGTGCAACGATCTTTGCATCCTGCGATGCATATGAAGAAATCTTTGGACCTGCGACCCTTGGCCTTAGCGGGATTTTAGACACGTTATACACTGCATCGGGGTCATCGCTTGGAGACCAATCAAGCAGATCGTTCGGATACCAATACGAAGACTCCGGTATCTTGAACTGAATCCCTTCTTGGCCAAATGTAAAGATACTCAGAACTAGAAGAATAAGTACAGCATTTCTAAGGAATTTTCCCATCGTAAACACCCCTTTTCATCTATCAAATGAAAGCTCAAAAAGACTATCGTAATATATCGTACTACAAAGACGATTACTTAGAAGACATTATCTTATCATATTCTCTTTGAACCTCTATCTGAACATCCATAAGTGCCTTTTCCACACTCTTCTTACCAGTCAGTACATTGTCTCTTGCTTCATTCAATTTATCCCAGAGCAGGGCACCTACAGGAAGTGGAGGACGGCATTTAGCATTCTCTAGGAGGTCTACGAAAACCTTTTGTGAGGGATCTACTTTCAAAAGATCATTCGTTGCCTTCTTGTAAGTTGGTAAGTGCAACGTGTCAACTGCATATTGAATCTGCCCTTTTGTTGCCATGTACATAGCCAGCTTTGCAGCTTCCACTGGATGTTTTGCACCTTTAGGAATTGCCAAACTCCATCCACCTGCCCAAGTAACGGGCTTACCGGATTTTGTTGGAATACCGGAAATAGCATACTTGAAATCTTTTGGTGCGAACATCTTAATTCCTGATATCGTCCAGCTTCCATCAACTATCATGGCGAGTTTACCAGCTGTGAATGGGTTCAAATCTCCTATCTGCATTGAGCCAAATGCGTTCAATGCCTCATAACCAAATCGGTCTGCCCAACTTTTCTGCCACTTGTAAGCTTCTATAACTCCTGGGTCTGTGGCAAAAACAAACTTTCCAGTCTTCTCATCAAAGATATTCCCCTCAAATGCATATATCCAAGTATATGGCCAGCCTTGAGCATACCAAGGAATAAATCCAACCGTATCGTACTGACCTTTCTTTCCTTCCTTTGTCAGCTTATCTGCTACCTTGATAAGGTCATAAATAGTTTTTGGAGGTTCTTTCAATCCGACTGAATTGAGCATTGCAACGTTGTAAAGCATGACTCGTACGTCTGTATCAAAAGGAAGTGCATAATACTTTCCCTTAAACATACACTCTTGCACAGCAAAGTCGTAAAAATCGCTCATAAGCTTTTTGATATCCACGCCGTTCTTCTTGAGATATTCATCCATAGGTTCCAGAACATCGTAGGCAGCCCTTTGTGGCACTGTGAATCTGTCGATATACACAAGATCCGGACCTGTACCAGCCGCAACGGCCGTTAGCAACTTTGTTGAATCTGTTTCCGCTGCCGGAACGATGACAAGTTTAACCTTTATATTTGGGTTCTCCTTCTCAAAATCTGCTATGATCTTGTCTATACTACTCTTATCCGGATCTCGAGCAAGACCGTGCCAAAATGTTACTTCGACTGCTGCAAACAGAGAACTCACGGTGAATATTCCCAAAAACACCGCTAGAACAACACAACGCTTGAACCTTCTCATGGTTTCACCCCCAGGTAATGTTGTAAGTTTTCTAAACCCATGTAAATACTTACACATCGAACCAAATGCATCACAAACCGTATTAACCATAATCAACTATCAACCGTATTTTAGCCTTTTTAACTCCGATAAACAAACACGCATAATTTGATTTAATCTGGATATACCTGTATATACAGGCATATATAACTGGTTTCTCTCTAATTCTAACTTTATCATCGATTTTCATCAAAGTTGAGCACAGGAGACTCTATCTTCTGCAAGGTGGAGAGGAATGTGCTTCTCCCTCCTTTCTGCTTGCAAAATGGTAAATGCTAAATATATGAGCGGGTAGTTTAAGCTTTTTTTGTTAATAAGAGACGTCCCTTGTTCTTTCCAAGGGACGTCTGACTGAGCATTTGTAGAACTATTTATCATTTTCTTGCAAAAAGACTCCCACTTCTGTATGTGGAGGATGATACATATACCATACTT
>DPIB01000039.1 GCA_003522805.1 Fervidobacterium sp.
CTTTAGGCGGTGGGTAGTTGACTTAAATACTAATTGGATATTTTGTCAACGTTACTAACACACATAGCGGTTATTCCTTTCATATCCGACTCAGGATAAACACCGTTACCAGACTTGAATTTCACAGAAACAGGACATTTTAAAATCGATTCCAGCGAAGCTATGATCTGTCCTCTGTATTCTCCCAAACGAATTGGCGAAATTATAACACAGTCTATCGATGATGGAAAGTATCCTTTTCCATTTATATCTCCGACAACAGCGTCTAGCATTTCTAAACTTTTCTTATCTTTATTTTCATTATTTTCAGGGAAGATACTACCTATGTCCTTTTTGTATATGATTCCAACCAGGCTGTCGATTATTGCATGGGTCAAAACATCTGCATCAGAATGACCTAGCAAACCGAACTCAGAATCTATTTCGATGCCCCCAACGACAAGCCTTCTGCTTTCTACAAGTGGGTGGGTATCCCAACCAATTCCTGATAAACCCTCGTAATCACAAAATTTTTCAAGACGCTTCAGTTTCGGGTGGACTGGCCGCATCATCTCAGCGAACCCGAAATTTTTGAACAGTTCTTCATCTAAAGTATCCGTTATTATTCTCTTATATCTATTGGCTTTGATGAAATTGTATAATAAAAACTCTTTCATTTCCCCATACAGTGATACTATGTATATATCATCCACAGAAAAATCGATCAAAATTCGTTCTATGATATATATCATCTTCGCTCCAACAGGGAATATCCTAAAGCCCAGTATCTTAAACCATTTTTGATACCCACGCCTAAAAGCTGACTTATCAGCATGAAGAAGTACAGCTTTTATTTTCTCCCCATCTTGCAATACCATTGTGTTTGACTTAATGAAAGGAGAAATGTCACCATTAAATGCTTCTTTTATGTATTTCGCCGCATTCTTCCCAAAGAGTTCATCATAGAAGTTCTTTTTTTCTTCGTAAATCATTTCAGCTACCTGTTCCATATCTTTACTATTCATTTTTTTTATTTCCAAAATATCACCCCTATTAAAGATCGTTGACAGACTGATTAGAACCACCGCTGGAAAAACAGAATAACATAAGACATTGTTGAAACCTACTAATCATAACATTTAACCATTTTATGCAAACATATGTAACTGCTATTTCATAAACAAATATGTTATGATCAACAATGCACCCGTGAAGAGTAGTGTTGTCATGAAGGCAATCAGTAATTCGCTCCCAGTTGATGAGGGTATTTCCACTTTGATGTTTCTTGCTGATTGCTGCTCACTCTCTTTTTCATAAGCTGTTTGTCTTCTCTTTCTTTTAAAAAAGTAAGTTTCATCACTCAATATTTTTAGGGAAGGACTTATCAGGGACTTTGCGATAACACCGCTGAAAAGCTCAACCTTGATTAGAAACAGACTTTCACTTTTGATTTTCACCAATTCCTTGCTTATCAAAGTGCCTTCTACAGAACTCTTGTTCTTATCAAAATCTGGAATATTATCTTTTATTGCCTTTTCAAACTTTCCTGGATTAAGAATAACGACAGGTATTTTGTCTTCAACATCAAATTGAACGATCGAAGTACCATTTATAGGATCTATTACAGGAAAAACTTCAGGTAAATCAACGATATCTGGTCTCGAATAAATCTCTTTGATACTCTCATCACTAAAGCCCTCTTGAACATTCAAAAAGGTTAAGGTTGAATACTCTTCGAGCAGCATTCCTTCACACTTCACGGCAACTTCCATCTTGGGACTCCATTCTTCTAAGAGATCTTGGATAATCACTTTTATCACTTCGTTGTCTGACTCTTTAATGGCAGTGGAAAATTCTATTCCAAGTGGGATTTTCCCTCTCCTGTTCATTACATTATTTAAGTAAGCAAAGAATGCCAGGGTTACATCATAGATCCCTGCCACTTCTTTTAGTTGAGACTTGACTTTTTCCAGTTTTTCCCTGAATTCGTTCAAATTCTCCTCTAGTGTGATATCATCCAACATGTTTGAATATCTTAATGGTACAACTATAAAATCAAACTCAGGAGCATTGTTCGTTTTTCCAAAAAAATAGCCAACTATGTCTTCAGCTGTCCCTTTACTACGTGCCCTGATCTTTATGAAATAAAGATCCAATACCATTCCTCCTCATTTATTTATATGTTAAATACAGAATCCGCCACTCTCGATCTGGGTACCTTTCAGAATTGTCTTATCGTTGCCTACAACTACATTCTTACCCAGTTGACAATCTTCTTCTATGATACTATCCATACCGATAACTGTTATATGAGAATCGTAAACTTTCCTATCGTATTTGCTCTCAGCAAAATGGCCAACGCCGATCTTACACCTATCCTTTACTATGCTATTCTCAGCTATTATGGCATCCTCTATTACAACATCGTTCCCAATTACAACCTTTGTCATGATTACGCTATTCTTTATTATACTTCCTTCACCAACTGTGACACCTTGAGAAATAACACTGTTATCGATGTGACCATAGATCTCGCATCCTTCACTCACTATAGAATTCCTAACTGTTCTCTCATTGGAGATGTAAGCTGGCTGCATTTCTTCAGATCTCGTGTAAAACCGCCAATTTGGGTCATAAAGATTGAAAGGAGGTATAGGTCGGGTCAGTTCAAGGTTTGTCTCCCAGTAAGATTGTATTGTACCAACGTCCCTCCAGTAACCTTCAAATGGAAATGCATACACTCTCTTCGTGGTAAGTATTTTCGGGATGACGTTCTTACCAAAGTCATGTTCACTTGATTCATCTTTCGCATCTTCGATCAGCGCTTCTTTTATAAAATCCCATGTAAATACATAGATACCCAGCGATGCTAGATCCGACTTCGGTTCTTCGGGTTTTTCCTGAAATTCCATAATCCTATTATCTAAATCGGTAACCATTATCCCAAATCTGTTAGCCTCATTCAGTGGAACTTCCATGCATGCTATTGTCGCAACTGCACCTTTGGATATATGGTAGTATAAGAATTCGCTGTAGTCCATCGAATATATATGATCACCCGAAAGTACAACGATATAATTAGGTTCATATTCGTCAACGAATTCGATATTTTGATAAACGGCATCAGCTGTTCCCTTGTACCATACACTTCCTGCAAGTGTTGAATAGGGTTGGAGGATCGTTACTCCGCCACCCTTTCTATCGAGGTCCCATGGTTTTCCTATACCGATATGTTTGTTCAACAAATGTGGTCTATACTGCGTTAGAACCCCTATTCTGTATATGCCTGAATTAACACAATTACTCAGCGTAAAATCAATTAGTCTATATTTTCCACCAAATTGAACAGCTGGTTTTGGTATCTTCTCAGTTAGGATTCCAAGCCTTGTACCTTGTCCCCCTGCGAGTATTAGCCCTAAGACGTTCTGCACAGAATCATCTCCCCTGCATGGTTTTTCTGCCCTATGCTATATAACCATCCACTTCTCCAATACAACAGGTTCGAAGTCACCAACCAACATCTGTTCTGCTCTAATTACACAGTTCTTGTCTACGATAGCATTTCTCACCAATGCACCTTCTTCTATGACTGAATCTTGCATGATTATCGAGTTCTCAACTCTCGCTCCTGCTTTGACAACGACACCTCTGAACAGTACTGAATTCTTTACAACACCTGATACTATACAGCCATCGGATATCATGGAATTCGAAACCTTTGCTGTACCTGTGAATTTTGCAGGAGGATAATCTTTAAGTTTCGTGTATACCCTACCGTATTTTAGGAAAAGTTCCTCACGAATCTGCTTACTATTGAGTACTTCCATGTTTGTCTTGTAATACTCATCTATACCCTTTTTGATGTTACGCCAGTAACCATCGAACTCATATGCATATACCCTAAGTTTTGACAAATTTGGAATTATCACGTCAAGAAGTAGATCGTACTTTCCAGATGGAACCGAATCATACAGGAGATCAAGGAGTAGAAATTTATTCATAAAGTAAATCCCCAAGAATGCCTTTCTTGTTAATGGATTCTCAACTTTTTCATACATCTCGGTTATCCTGCCGTCTTCGGTAGTTACTACGGTTCCATATTGTGTTATGTCATAAGTCTCGTCAAGTTCTTTCACTAACAATGTCACATCTGCGCCTTTGGCAAAATGAAAGCTAAATAAATCGTTGTAGAGCATTTTATATATGTGATCTCCAGAACCTATCAAGACGTAGTCTTCATCGCCACGTCTGAGAATAGTGGTATTCTGAAATATTGCATCTGCTGTTCCGCGATACCAGTATTCACCTGTCATTCCAAGATATGGTTGGAGTATGTATAGACCTCCATTTTTCCTGTCCAAGTCCCACTCTTTTCCTGAACCAAGATGGTCCATAAGACTCCGTGGATTGTACTGCGTTAAGACTCCAACTTTGTATATTCCTGAATTTACCATATTACTCAAAATGAAATCTATTGCCCTATATTTCCCAAAAACTGGCAGGGCTGCACTGGCTCTCTTGTAAACTAGTTTCCCAAGGGCATCACTTTTACCGCCTGCTAATATCAGTCCAAGAGCTTTCATCTTATCACACCCCTTTTGGATACACTGTGTATCATGAAGGGAAATGCTTGAAGAAAAGGCCATATCCGTGTATTACTCATCTTCGTGCTAAAATCGCAACTCCCGAACTAGTACCTATCCTTGTGGCACCCGCAGAAATCATCTTTATCGCATCCTCGTAAGTCTTTATCCCGCCCGAGGCTTTTACCTCAATCTCTCCATCAACTGCCCATCTCATCAGTTGAACGTCTTCAAACTTTGCACCAGCTGTCCCAAATCCTGTAGATGTTTTGACAAACCTTGCACCTGCCAACTTCGATAAGACACAAGCTGCAATTTTTTCTTCGTCTGTGAGATAACATGTTTCGATTATGACTTTGACAGGAACTTTTGCAGATTCAACGACAGCCTTTATGTCGTTGTACACATATTCATAGTCGCCTTCTTTTAACTTTCCGATGTGCATAACCATATCAACTTCCTGTGCGCCGTTCTCTACAGCCCATTTCGCTTCATGGAGTTTTGATTCTGTACTTGTTACACCGAGTGGGAACCCTACAACCGTAACCGTCAGTGTATCGGAACCTCTGAGCAATGATGATGCAAGAGGGACATAAGAGGGATTTATGCAGACCCCTTTAAAGTTATACTGTAGAGCCTCGTTGCAAAGGCTTTTGATCTCATCGGTTGTCGCTGTAGGTTTTAGATTGGTGTGATCGATACAACGGTTTATTTCAAAGCTCTTTTCATCAGGTGTAAATACCTCTGGTTTATACGATTCCTTGAAAAGTGTGATTTTTTCGATAACTGCCTTTCTCATGTCCATAAATTCTCCCCCTTTTTCCATTTGAGTAACTTTCGGAACGTTTAGAATATATTCGGAACATACATAGTTTCTATCATACCCTCTATATATTTTATTTTATTCCTTTCTCCTTTTGGTTACATCTTTAG
>DPIB01000142.1 GCA_003522805.1 Fervidobacterium sp.
CTCTACACTGTAGAGCCATCAGACTCATCAGTTTACTTGTCCGCACTAATGTGCGCCAGATGTATCAGTTGATATAATTATGTCCCACGTTTGTTTATTTTAAAAGTTTAAGACGAACAGAAAGGAGGTAGGACAATTCCTCTCCAACTTAAGCTACCGTTTGGAAGTTGAAGTATCCTTGCCCATTATATTGATGAAAACGCGAGGTGTACTGATGATAATACTGGCAACTTCTTCCAAAAGAAGGATCAAGCTCTTTTCGTTATTAGGGTTGCCTTTTCAAGTGATTTCACCACAGATCGAAGAAACACCTTCGCAGTGTAATCCGGAACGGATAGTTCTCGAATTATCCCACAAAAAGGCAGATGCAGTTTACACAAAATACCCCTATGAGACGATCATATCAGCTGACACAGTAGTTTGGTTTGATGGTAAAATAATGGGTAAACCGAAAGACGAAAATGAAGCTTGGAAGATGTTGAATAAACTCTCTGGAAACTGGCACAAAGTTTTTACAGGTGTTCATGTTAAAATAGATGGTGAAGAGGTTTCTTTTTGCGAAGTTACGGAAGTGAAATTCAGACAGCTAACCGATTTTGAGATTGATTATTATGTCTCGACAAAAGATCCCTTGGATAAAGCAGGGGCTTACGGTATTCAAGGATTTGCAGGCGTCTTTGTTGAAAAAATAATTGGTGATTATACAAACATCGTTGGGCTACCTTTGCCGAGACTTTGGAAGCTCCTTTTGGATAGGGGGATTGTAGGTAAATATGCCGATAGAGAACGGTCCTAGAGAAAAGTTGATTTCCGAAGGTGCTGACTCCTTATCTACCCCTGAGCTGATAGCGATCCTCTTGAGAACTGGAACAAAAGATACGAACGTGCTGGTACTTTCAGATGAGCTATTCAATGCTTTTGGGAAAAGCCTTTACAAGATGTCAAGAGTAACGTTAGACGAGTTTAAAAAGATCAAAGGACTGGGTAACGTGAAAGCGGTAACGCTCTTAGCCGCTCTTGAACTTGCAAAGAGGTTAGTCAGAGAAGAAGTTTCAATTTTAGATGAACCGGTTTTTAACTCTCCTGAAAATGTTTTCAAATACTGTATGGACATGCAAACGTTTCGGCAAGAAGTTGCAAGGGTCTTGTTCCTCGATACAAAGTTGAAATTGGTAGGATCAAAGGATATATCTAAAGGGACGCTGAATATCTCTGTCGTCCATCCAAGAGATATATTCCGAGAAGCACTCTTGAGAAATTGTTCCGGTATTGTGTTAGTTCATAACCATCCATCAGGAGATGTAAAGCCAAGTAACGAGGATTTGGAATTGACCATCCGATTGAAGAAAACTGGTGATCTACTTGGAATAACTTTGCTTGATCACGTAATAATCGGGAATACGTTCTACAGTTTTAGACAAGATTGTAAAGAGGTAGGGTGGAACAATGATTGACAACGAAGATGAAAAACTCAAGAACTTAATGAAGTTAAAAGCTGAGATCGAAAAGGACCTAGAAAAAAAGGGGTTAGCCAGAGGAAAGAAAGAAACTCAAAAAGCGTCATCGGTTGATGAGACTGTTCTCAAGAAATTAAGAGAGAACATAGTTGTTTCTGCTCAGATCAAAGAAGAAGATAGTCTGACTCTTTACAATATAAACGCACAAGATTATGCTTCAGACTTAGAAGAGATAGAAAGAGCTATCAAGAATTTCCAAATGAAAACGTCTGATATGAACAGAAAGATAATCTTTGAAGGGCTTATAGATCTACTGCATGGGGAATTCGAAAAGGCAAAAAACTCTTTTTCAAAAGTGAAATCAATAGAATCTTACTACAACCTGTTGTTGACTAAAATATACGGTGGTGAAGAGATAACAAACGACATAACACAATTTCTAAAAGGATATCCAGACTCGATATATCCGTTGCTTTTACTTTTGGAATTCGAGTTGCTGAGAGGTAATCCCACGAACATCGAAAAGGTCTTATCGATCCTTGCAAAGAGATCTCTATTCTGGAGCATGATAAATGCATTGTATACAAACACTGCAACAGATGACAATGTGAACAAGGCAATTCGCGAACGTGTTTTCTCATCCCTTGTAGTATTACTAAGTGTATACATAGATCCCACAAAAGAGTACCCCATACAGTCCCACACATGCCTAAATGTCCATAAGGCTTACCTGCGTGGGGAAACAATACAAGCGCCAAATTGGTGTCTATTTGGTCAATTGATAACGGAGTCAAGAAGGTATTTAGCTGGATATAAGATAGAATTGGAAAGAATCAAAAGATTTGAAAGAGCACCTGAAACGAAATTGTTTTTGGGATTCTTTTTCTATAATGAAGGTAATTATGCAGTTGCTAAAGAGTATTTCAGAAGGTTTGAAAGACAAGTGGAACAGTACAAAATTTGTTTGAAACCGCTCAAACAATCTAAAATAGGGATGGAACAATTTACCGGGATTCCACGAGACTTCGAGGAGTTAAAGGAAGAACCAAGTGGGATTCTGGAGACTATCCAATCGCATAAAGACTGTGATTTCTATATCTATTTTAGGGATCTTGAATTTGTCAGGCTCGTTTTTTCAGAGGAACACTGTGCGATAAATTATAACAGAAAAATGCGGGGCAGCATATGATGATAGGGGGATTTATATGATTCCACTCTTTGATCTTACTAGGCAGTACAGTCAACTGAGAAATGAGATTTTGGAAACAGTAGATGAAGTTTTGAGTGGTGGACAGGTAATTTTAGGTCCGTGGGTAGAGAAATTCGAAAGAGAGCTTTCAGAATATCTTGGCGTCAATCACTCAATTGGGGTTGCGAATGGTAGTGATGCATTAGTCATAGCTTTACGATCATTCGGAATAGAAAAAGGAGAAAAGGTAGTCACAACACCATACACTTTTTTTGCCACAGCTTCTTGTATAGTCAGAAATGGTGGTGTGCCTGTCTTCGTTGATGTAGACCCTGACACTTATAATATCGATCTCAACCAAGTCGAAAAGATAATAAAGAGTGAAAGGATAAGAGTCATAATTCCGGTGCATCTGTTTGGACAAACTGTAGATTTCGATAATTTGTGTTTTCTAAAAGAAAAGTATGGCGTTAAAATACTTGAAGATGCAGCACAATCGATAGGCAGTGAGGGAAAAATAGGAGATAGAGTCCAAAAATCCGGTACTTTTGGAGATATCGGTGTTTTCTCGTTCTTTCCAACAAAGAATTTGGGTGCCTATGGAGACGCAGGTGCCATAGTAACAAATGATGATGAACTGGCTGAGCAATCAAGATCATTGAGGCAACATGGTTCAAAGAAGAAGTACTTCCATGAAACAGTTGGCTACAATTCACGATTAGATGCGTTGCATGCTGCAATTTTATCTGTAAAGCTTAGATATCTTGATCAGTGGATAAAAAGACGCATAGAAATAGCAAAATTGTACCAATCCCTATTTGAAGAATATAATCTGCCGTTGAAATACCCAAAAATTCAGGACAAAGGTTATCGTTATCATGTCTTTCATCAATATGTAGTCGAATTTAGAGACAATTCTGAAAGAGAGCTTGCAAGGAAGCACTTAAACGAGTCTAAGATAGGAACTTCGATCTACTATCCCCTCCCTTTACATCTGCAAAAGTGTTTTGAGGAATATGGATACGAAGAAGGGAGCCTACCTATATCAGAAAGGCTTTCAAAAACAACATTGGCACTCCCCATATTTCCTGAACTTACTGATGATGAGATAGAACAAGTTGTAAATAAAATAAGAGAGGTGTTTTGAATG
>DPIB01000111.1 GCA_003522805.1 Fervidobacterium sp.
TACCCGCTTCTTCGTAAAGCTGGGCTAATTTGAGACGCTTTTCTTCATCAAACGGATCTTTTTCAACGATCTTCTTATATACCCTTGCAGCTCTACCTTTCAATCCAAAAAGGAGGTACAAATGGTATCTTGTGAATGGAATGATCATCAGTACAAAGACCAGTACGATGACAATTGTTAACAATATGAATGGTAAACCAACCTCCTTGATAAAAGAAATAATAGGTCTAGATGCTTGTATATCTGGAGTGGTTGTTTCAGTACTTTCATCGATATTTCCAGCTACAGTCTTTTCATTATCATCGGGAGGCGAAAATACCATCAGTTTTTCAAATCTGTCATCTACATATTTTTCTGCATTCAGAACCTTAACAGCGTTATAGGCATCGATGTACATCTGTCTCTTATTTTCGTCCTTGATCTCTTTGCATTCTTCGAATAATCTATTATAGAACGCATCTACGAATTCTTCTATTTCAGGTTCAGGACGACGAGTGATGAGTTTAAAGAAAATATAGTTTCTGATTTGTTCATTTTCTACTAACTTTGGGAATATTCTATCAAGGTAATCATTAACCCTTTCTGGGAAAAGTTTGAATAGATACAGAACATCATCATTATCTTCCAGATTGTCTGAAAGGTATTTCAGCAAAAACTCCTTATCGAATACATCTAACAAATAGTATTTACCTGAAGTAGTGAATTCACTATTCTTCAGAAATTCTATTAACCCATTCACGTCTTCCTTCACTACGAAATCATAGCTTTTCAACTTCCTTTTCGCATAAAGAAACCTTCCAAGATCTTGGAACTGATCAGGATTATCAATAGATGAGAGATATACCAAATACATATCCCATGCAAATTCTGGATCCTCTTTTGACCTTTCACGTATTTCTTGAACAGTTATCGGTAAACCAACAAAGCTACTAATTATCACCATCAGAATTACTATTATCTTGACTGAGCCCGTAAGGTTCGTTCTCATTGTTGCCCTCCGGTTCAACGTGTACAACCACGTCGTAGATATCTTTTGAATCACTTAACCTTTTTCTGATACACTTAGTAATCTCGTGTGCTTGTCTTACACTCATATTGCCGTTGACTTCCACATCCATATCGATGTCAAACCTACCACCGATCTTCCTTATTCTGACCTTGTGGGGGTTATGCGCTCCACAAGCTTTACATACTTCGAATACCTTCTCGTATATCCACATCTCATTCTCATATAGCCCATCCATGAGCTCATGTGCATTCTCTTCAAAGACATCCCAAGCCACTCTCAATATGATAAACGACATCACAACACTTATCAATGGATCCATCCAGGCTAGACCTATCTTGTTTAGGATGACACCCACAAAAACAAGTACCGACATAATTATATCATTTCTCATGTTTTTTGCTTCGGCAATCATCGCTTGACTTTTTGTCTTCTTTCCCGTGGAGTACTCAATGGCGAATAGAAAGGTCTTACCAGCGACGGATAAGACTGCAGCAATCAGTGGAATGAAACCTTGGAGAATATCGAATTGACCATTTATCAACCTTTTCACACTTTCGATGAGTAGAGAGATACCCGCGTAAAATATCACAAATGAGATTACCTTTGCACCGATATTTTCTGCCCTCTGATGACCATATGGGTGCTCCCTATCGGGTGGTTTTCTCGAAATCAGAGAAGAGATTAAGACAGTAGAAGACGTCAATATGTCCGTAGTTGTGTCTATTCCATCTGCCAAAACTGCCATACTATTGAATATGACACCAACAGATACTTTCACTATCGCAAGAAGAACGTTAGTGATGATCGCTATTATGGAAACTCTACTTGTAAGTTTTTGACTCTTAATATTCTCATCATCCACAGTAATCCCTACCTTTTATGTGGGATGGTTGCTAAACTAAAAATTAAGGGGCTCAATGCCCCCTAATTCTATGACAGTTTGTACTGATATTATACTAGGGAAATATTAGGAAATAACATTCTATTTCCCAAGAGCAGTCTTTGCTGTACTAACAAACTCCCTGAAACCGTCGATATCATTCACTGCAAGTTCTGCGAGCATCTTTCTGTTAACTGACACGTTTGCTAGTTTCAGACCATGTATCAATTCATTGTATTTAAGTCCTTCATTTCTTGCAGCAATGTTTATCCTTGTAATCCAGATTTTCCTGAAATCACCCTTCTTGTTCTTTCTACCGTCAAAAGAGAACTTCAATGCCCTGTAGTAGGATTGCTTTGCAAGTGAGTACTGCCTGCTCAAAGACCCTCTAAAGCCTTTAACTGATTTCATTATTTTCCTTTTCTTCTTCTTTGAATTTACTGAATTCTTCACACGCATTTATAGTTCCTCCCTATTCTTAAAAATTTTCAATTGTTTTTTTAGCTAGGATTGTTATTTACTATTCTCTTTCTTATCTTATTTTTACCTTATTTCTTTCCAAGTATTCTGAGCATTCTAGATTCATCTGAACTTGCAACGACATCTTCGAGCCTTAATGCTCTCATTGTTGATCTTCTTTTCTTACCAGTTTTATGCCATGCGTTGGCATGCCTTCTCATAATTTTGCCGTTCTTCGTGACTCTGAATCTTTTTGCAGCAGTCTTGCTTCCCTTCATCTTTTGTTTCGCCATGTTTTTATCCCTCCTAATATTCTTCCGACCAAATTCGTTATCACAAGTTCTTAGGTTTTACAACCATCCACATATCTCTTCCTTCAAATTTCGCCTCTTTTTCCACATTTCCTATATCTGAAATATCTTTTGCGATTCTATCCAGTATTTCCTTACCCTTTTCTGTAAATGCCAATTCCCTACCTCTAAACATCACAGTTACTTTTACTTTATTCCCCTCCTGGATAAATCTCCTAATATGCTTGAGTTTCGTCTGATAGTCATGCTCATTTATCCCGATTCTGAATTTCATTTCCTTTACTTCAATTATCTTCTGATTCCTTTTTGCCTTCTGTTCCCTCTTTGCTATCTCATACTTATACTTTCCATAATCTAGAATCCTTGCAACAGGTGGTTGTGTATTTGGCGCAACTAGTATCAAATCCATTTCACGCGTCCTCGCAAGTTCAATTGCAGCAGATTTTGACATTACTCCAATGGCTTTACCGTCCTCATCGATGACTCTGACTTCGTTATACGGTATTTCCTCATTTTTAACGATCTTGTCTTTTTCGTTCTTAATAGTTTTCACCCTCCTATAAAAAAATTATAGCGAGCTCGCGCCCGCTTAGTATTCTTAACACTTTGATAAATAACTTATGTAATCCTTCTCATATATCTAAGTATACCTAACTGGCCAGACCATTAGGTGGGAAGCCGGGCGCCTCCTCTTCATAATTGATATACTGCCATCATACTTGTTTTGGTGAGCCGCGTGGGACTCGAACCCACGGCCACCTGATTAAGAGTCAGGTGCTCTACCTGCTGAGCTAGCGGCCCAATCATGGTGCCCCCAGGGGGAATCGAACCTCCATTTGCGGATTAGGAATCCGCCGTTCTATCCTTTGAACTATGGGGGCCAATATCTCACCATTTGGCAGCCCCACGGGGAATCGAACCCCGACTCTCGGACTGAGAATCCGATGGACTAGCCGTTATCCTATGGGGCCTTATCTAATCTTGCAGACGGTTGCTAATCTGTTAGCCGTGATATATATTAACATAACCTAACAAAAAGTCAAGTACCTTTTTGCTTGAATTACTTACTATTCTTCTTTTAGAACTTGTCTAGCTTAAACCATCTCACCACCTATAGAGGTGGGAGATTTTGAGAGAAGTTTGGTCAAACGACCCTTATTCTCCTAGGATGGTCTAAGCAGCCTCTACACTGTAGAGCCATCAGGCTCACAAATTTAATTGTCCGCACTAATGTGTGCCAGATGTATCAGTTGATA
>DPIB01000174.1 GCA_003522805.1 Fervidobacterium sp.
TTTGTTCTTCGTTTCAAGTGCGATCCTTGGAAAGTTCAGTGTAACGACCTTGAATGAACCTATATTCAGGTCAGACCCACCTATAGAGTTAGACATACCTTTTAGTTTGTCCGCTCCGAATTTGAATTTTAGTTCTTTTGTAGAACTCGTCAACCTGCAACAAGAGGCTACAGCATCTATGCTGTCTGACACGTACCAGTTTGTATCTTGCCATTTCAAATTCACACTGTTTATGAATCTTGCACTATCTTCGTCGACGAATTTTCCATCTTTGTAAAGTAAAGAGGCAGTTAATACGGGAAAAGTAAACATCTGTTTTTCCCTTTCATCTCTAATCCACATCCAGAATTCCTTTTGCATTGCTATTATCTCCTCAACGTGGTCTGTAATTAAGTCGCCGTTTGGATATGTCTCACCATCGAATATCGCACTTATGTAATTTCTGTCGAGATATGTGAAGTTGGTATACGGTGATTGCGTCCCTCTAATGGGCTGATTTATTGAGTATGTGAATATCTGAAAATGCTGTTGTAAGTATTTCCTTTCCTGTCCAGTTGGTATCGTTCCATTTTTGATATCTTGGAGGTAATAATACGTGAGCCACACAAAGAAATCAGGCAGTCCGACAGCACCAGACTGTTGATTTGAAGCAAACATAACAAATTGTATAACGTGCTGAATGTAAGAAGAAAGATGCTTAGCGGGTGTTGATTTTATGCTATCTATGAAAAACAGACCTTTTTCTACAATTGGTCTGAGTGAATAAGCATAACAATAAGGTTCGAATGCCGAATGATGTGCATCGTGTAGATATATGTCTCCATACATCTCATATCGCAAAAACTTCTTTGCTTCATCTAATCCAAAGAGTCTTTTCATATTCTCATATATGTGATATATCGAATACAACTTTGCCAAAGGTTTTGCTACTTCATTGAAATAGGTGTAAACATTTGTGCTTCTGACATTTGCATTCGCATCTATCGTGGAATTCAATATCCCGTTGTTGAAAAAATACTCCGTAAATCTAACGGGATCAAGTTGCCAATCTAAGCCTTCGACCTCCAAGAGTTCACGTGGAATGCCGGACAACTCGTCGACGAAATCTTTTGAAAAACTTCCAAGATTCTCAATGCTGTTCACAGATTTATCCATACCTTTTCCCCCTAATCGAAATAGTTAAACTCCTTACTACCAAATTCCTATCAGCCGTTACAAATAGGTTATCTCACAACATTTTAATCTTTCTTTATATATTTGTATCCCTCTTCAATACGTTCCTTAGATATCAAATGCATATTCACATATTGTCCGCAGTTACTGCCAATGTAGTTTTCTTCTATGTTTCCGATGCTAGTGATTACTTCATAACCAGCAGAAATAATTTCATCCAAAATTTGATAACTTGCATCACTTTTTGAGGGATTGATGTAAGAAAAAAGGTGATTCTTTACGGCCCGATAAGTTGGATTTACAGGCGTAATTTTGATTAAGAATTTCTCCGGAGAAAAGTATTTTGATAAAACACTTGGATCCAAAGGCATATCTTTTGCCAGAGCAAAATTCAGAGTTATTTTCCTATCATCATGTTCATAAAACTCTTCTCCATATTCAGCAATCTTTGAAAAATCCCATTTTTTTATAGGGACAATAACATCTCTGAGGGCAATATCGGTTGTATGAATAGAGAACTGTAGTTGAAATTTTCCGTTTGAGTATTTTTCCTTCTTTATTAGCAATAAATCTTCAAAAAATCTGTCACATCCAGCAGGCGCAACCGTGGATATAGAGGGAATCAGACCTTTAGCATCATAACAATTTGGTAGAGTTCTAAGAGTATTTATCACTTCTAAATTCAGAGCAGGTTCTCCCATCCTAGAAAACTGAATTTTGAATTTTTCGGAAGGAATATAACCATCTGGGAATCTCTTTCTCACCAAGAAATCTATTTGCGCCATAATTTCATCTGACGTAAGCTTCCCCTTGAAATGACCGCCTGCATCGCACATTAGACAACCTACTGGGCAACCAAACATAGTAGAAACTATCAGAACCCACTTTTTTTCGATAGGAAGTGGTGTTTCGAAAGATTCAACAAATTCGATGAACTTCCCATCTTCCATTTCTGCCAAGTAGACCACTGCAATATCTTCTTCTCCTACTGAATTAATAATTTTCACAGGTATTCCCCCTTTATTTTCTGATATATCTTCATTGCCGCCAGAATTCCATCTCCCATAGAAATTGCCACTTGCCTGAAAATACTGTTTTTCACATCACCTACAAGGTACAGACTACCAGCCGATTCTAACTCTGAAATACGTGATTTGATCTCTGATGACAAAAAGTCAAGTTGAGGTTCTCTGCCAATCGCAAAAACGAGGTAATCCACTTGTATTTTTTCATCTCCATAATTACTGGTGTAATTCAAAATTATGCCGTTCTCGCTATTGATAATTTCCGTAATTTCAGAATTCGGTTTATATATTACATTAATTGAACGAGAGATTTTTTCAAACAAAAGAGGTCTGCACTTTAACTTCTCACTTCTATTCAAAATAGTAATTTGATTTTGTTTTTCAAGAGTTAAAGCATAATCAAAAGCTGCGTCGCCTGATCCAACTATGGCAATCTTTTTATTCTTTACCTCTATTAATGGATAGATCTCATAAAATACCTTATCCAAAGCAACACGAGGAACTTTTATTGCTGGGGATTTTGGTTTCGTTCCGGATCCGATAACTAAGTATTTTGTATATAAACTTGTTCTTCGTGTTTTTACAACAAAAGTCGTATCTTCTATATTTACTTCTAATACTTCATCGAAAACCACATTTGCTGAAATTCTCTCTAGTTGTCTCTCTAATAGCTTTACGAAGTCTCTCCCAGAAATTGCATTTACAAAGCCAGGATAGTTTTCGATTAAATTTGCATTTTTGATCAAACCACCAACTCTATCCTTTTCAAACACAACCGGACGGATTCCATAAAGTGATAGTTGAATTGCAGTAGCTACACCAGCTGGTCCTGCACCGATTATTATAACATCTTCAATCATCACTATCCCTTCCGATTTGACGCAGAATGTCGTTTACCAGAACAGGTGTAACAAATCCATGAGCAAGATTAATCAAAGTTGAAGTATGAAATTTTCGATTATAACTTGCCGTACCATCAACGGCGAAAAGAACGTCTAATCCTCTGACGAAAGCAGAACGTGCAGTTGATTCACAACATAAATGAGTCATTACACCAGTTAATACAACTTGGGATACATTTTTTTCATGCAATATTTTTTCTAATTGGGTATTGTAGAATGCATCATACTGACTTTTAAGAATAACCAAACTGTTAGGAAAAGTGAGCTCATCAATAATTTCATTTAATGGATTATCCTCCGTTATCAAGTCTCTCCACCATCTGGACATGCTTCCAGCATTTTCAGATGAATTCATATGACGTGTAAAGATAACCGGTAAATTGGCTGAAAAATAAGCTTCCACAAGCTTAACTATCTGTGATACTATCACACTTGCACTGGGAATATATGCATGTGAATTGTTGCTTAAAAAATATTTTTGCATGTCCAAAACTAACAGTGCAGAACGATTTGGAATAAATACATTCCTATTAATTTTACAAAAGTCTTCAATCTCTTCCAGCATTTTAAAAGCCGTCAACTCTAAATCTTGCTCGGTAAAGTATAATTCTTTTATAACTGTCACCTCCAAATCAAAGAATACTTTGAGTGATTACATAGCACAGTTAAAAGAATTTATCTAAACTTTAGTACCGCAGTAACGTTAATGATGGTCTGTTCAGCCATACCTTTTTTAGAGAATCAATTATTGTAAGAACGCTAACACTGTCTAAGTATATCTGATTCTTAGAAGCTGGAAAGCCTTCTTTTGCGTATTCTCGCATATATCTTCCCATTACAAATTCATCGAAATATTCAAGTGGTATGTCCACATCAAGCAGGTCTTTGGGCAGTCTCCATGTATACAAAATCGTGACCACTCTATCTTGATATCTTTCTTTTACTACCTTGGCCAGTTTGTAGGCAAACACTCTATTGTGCATTGATAGTGGTTCTCCACCAAGGAGTGCAAGTGATGCTCGAGGGTATCTGCTAAAAAGTATACCAAGTTTTTCCAATACTTTTGATTCCAAATAATCAAAATCAACAGAGAAATCATTTGAAAACGTCCACGTCTCTGGATTGTGACAGTCAAAACATTTCGGGGTAGCATCACAACCTTGGAAATACACACTTACGGATGGAAGTTTTGGATGATCACCATATAGTACTTTCACAGTCCTAACCAATGGTGATACCTTTGGCAATGGTAAGATTTGAGACATCATATTTACCCCCCTAACTCAAGCAACAAGAACCCAAAATAATCATTTATAAGACAGCATTATACGACAGATAGTACATAATAGAAATTATTACCTATATATAGTATCATAAATTGTACTTTAAGTCAAGAAAAAAAGGTGGAGATTTCGGACTTTTTCAACTTGTCTCCACCTTTTGACAAACCATTTTGTTCTTATTCGCATTTCTCAAGAATTTTGACAACTCTACAATCCAAGGTACGCCTTACGTACATCATCGTTTTTAGGAATCTATAGAATGTTTGAGAATCTACAATTTCAGGTATAGATACGTTAGCTTTTTACCAAAATAACCCTCATTACCCTTGGATCCTTATATATTTCTTTCAGGATATTTTGAGTTTTGATTCCGAAATCACTCGAAATCATGGTTTAATGGTTTATATGTGTAGAATAATTACCAATAGACACTTCTTGGTTAGTAAAGTTACCTGATTCGACAAAGGTAACTACTATTAACAAAAGTAAGAAATTTGTTGACATTTTAACACAGTTTGCCAAGAAGTCTCCCACCCTCTATAGGTGGGAGATGAATTGACATTCTTCTTACTTCTTATTGTGCTTATTATGTTGTATAATATAATCACTCGTGATAAATGCAGAGTCTACTACATGATAGAATTGGATTGTAATAATCATTCAGATTATATT
>DPIB01000127.1 GCA_003522805.1 Fervidobacterium sp.
TTGCGGAGAAGTATGAAAAGAAAACGCTTCTGATAATGACACAATTGTTGAGTATCTTCTTTGGTACGTATAGGATATTTGTCACTTCGAGCACTATCCTTGGTATTACGTCCTTTTTTCACGGTGGGTTCTCAGCTGCAACAGCCACTATAATGTCAACGATATTAGTGATGAAAACATCTTCAGAAAATAGGGCTAAGTTCTTTGGATTGAATTTGAGTGCAGGCATGTTTACAGGCGTCATATCCAATGTTGTTGGTGGTCTTTTGGGTGATGCGCTCGGTTTCAAAATTGTCCTTGTAGTTTCAAGCTTGTCGCGTATATTAGCTTTGTATCCGATACTGAAACTTGATACAACGACAATTGATGGTCATGTGGAAAGTGATGAAGTACCGAGTATTGCTTCCTTTTCAAAGATATTCAAAATCAGAGACTCAAAGGAAGTTAAGACTATTTTGTATTATTTCCTGTCGAATGTAAACGTTGGATTAGGAGCAGGACTTTTTGTGGTGTTTGGAAATGTCATATTCTACGACCTTTTCCATATGAGTGCAACGGTAATAGGACTCATATTAGCACTTGCACAACTTGCCACTAGTTTTGGTGCCATTTTTTCGTATAGAATTGGTCGAAAATTTGGTGATATGAATGTACTCATTTTTTCGTATGTTTTTGTGCCGATTCTGATAGTCTTGCTGAGTTTTACGAGAGAGCCCATAACATTTACTTCCGTTTATATTTTGAGGTTCGCGGTGATGAATATGGTAGGTCCGTTGCTTTCATCGGTTGTATTCTCACACATTCCGATGAACATCGTTTCTTCTATAAATGGAGTGAACAACTTTTTGAACAACGTTTCCCGCGCACTTTCTGCAGTTCTTTTTTCGGTCCTTACAAAATTTGAGAATGGCTATACGTTGATATTTATCATAAGCTCCATCTTCTATTTTTTGAATGCATATGTTATGATAAGGTTGCGTAGACACCTCAACGAATAGCAAAGTGGTGTAGAGTATAAAATAAGAGGGAGATGGTAGAGGGGGTATTTGTCTGAGGGAAGATTCCAATCCTGGAGAGTTTACATCTATTTCAAAGAATTTGATGAAGCTTTCATTTCCAACAATGATAGGATACAGTATTCAATCACTTTATGATGTAGTTGATATGTTTTGGATTGGTAAATTCTCATCTGCTGCCATTGCTGGAGTAGTGATTTTTTCTACGATTTTTTGGCTTGTAGAAATCCTCAATGAGATAATTGGTGCCTCGTCTGTTTCGATGATATCTCAGGCGCATGGTAAGAAAGACTATAAGCTCACGTCTAAAGTAATCGAGCAAACTCTTGTCTTTAAGTTCATCGTTGCTTTGATTGCCAGTGCAATCCTCTTAATAGCGTATAAGCCTGCTGTTCTATTATTTTCCAAAGAGAGTGATGTTGTCTCCTCTGCATTGGAGTATGGGAACGTCAGAATATTCTTCATGCCATTTTTCTTTTTGACATATTCCACATACACGGCACTAAGAAATATAGGTGAGGCTTCAATTCCAATGTTTACTATGCTCGCTGGTGGAATTGTTAATATATTCCTTGATCCATTATTAATGTTCGATGTTATTCCCGGTACTCATCTACGTGGTCTGGGCATGGGGTTAGCTGGGGCTGCTTGGGCAACGGTCATATCGAATTTCATACCATTTTTTGTAGGATTGTTTATCTTGCATAGAGGCATAGGTGATGTAAAAATTAGTATAAAAGGGCTTTTCAAGATGGATTGGAAAATCGATAAGAAGTTGATACTTATTGGTCTTCCAAATGGTGGTGAACTTTTATTGAGAAATCTGTCTTACACTGTAATGATGAAGATCATCGGCACGTTTGGGACTGCATACATCAGTGCAATGGGAATAATCGAACGGCTAATAGGACTTTCTCTCGTACCGCTAACTGGTTTCTCAATAGGTACAAGCACATTAGTTGGTCACGCACTTGGCAAAGACGAAGAATCAAAGGCGAAGAAGATAACATTGATCTCCTCGCTATACAGTCTCATAGTTGCAATTGTATTTAACTTCTTGATGATAATCTTCCGTTCCCAAATAATAGGTTTTTTCACTAACGATGCTCAAGTAATACAAGTAGGTGCTATAGGAATGATATACAGCGCAATGGGCATACTGTTTGTATCATTGTCATCAAGTTTTTCAAGTGCATTCTTCGGAGCAGGGGCAAACATATTGGCTCTGATCTCAAGTATGGTAAGCAGATGGGGTGTCATGATACCTTATCTCATCGTAAGTCTGTATATATTAAAAGCAGCCCCAGTTCACATATGGATAGGGCTGCTTTTGGCAGAAATATTCCAGGCAGTAGTTACCGTCATCTTATTTGCCAAAGTAAAGTGGGAAAAGAAACGAGTTGTGTGATAGTCCAAACTTTATTTATCAACTAGCATCTTTCCTCATGGTTTGAAAATTGAATGCCATTTGAATACCGTATGTTACTGCGCCAATAATCAATGCAAGTATGGTTAATCCAACAACACTATTTGCCTTATCGAGGAATATTCCGCCAAGAAATGGCCCAATTCCAAATAGTAATCCTATCACCATCTCGTGGATTGCACCTTGTTTTCCTTGACCTTCCTCTTCCGATAAGAGACCGTAAAATATGGCAAATGTATATGGGACTGCATAACTGCATCCGGCAACAAAAGCGGTAATGAAGAACATCAATGGTGTTTTTGCAAAGAAGGCTACTATGCCCGACAGTGGAATAACAGACAATAGTAAAGCAGATAAACCTTCTTTACCGACCCATTTGCGCCAGAATTGAAGACAAAGGAATGTTATTAGTACACCGATGTTTGCCCCAACTGTCAAAAAACCTGCATTTTGGAGTCCTATACCAGCCAAAGATATGAGTTTTGGAAAGTCCGCAAGCACTGCTGTGTAAACGATGCCACCAAGTAACAGTATGATTCTGTATTCAAGACGCAGTCTCTTCATCTTTTGAGTGTCTTTCATCACTTCATAACTGGACTTGTGCTTTAACTTCTCAATCGGATTGAATTTAATAAGGTTACCATGTTTTTTGCCATCGAAGAATACGATGGCGATGATAACTATCGATAATATGAGACCATAAAGAAAGATTACGCTTCGAGCCCGCACAGTCAAATAAGGGCCGAATGCGACACCGAGCATGTTTCCAGTACTCCAAGAAATTGTGAATCTTCCAGTAACTGAAGGGGGATCTATACCAATTTGCTTCTCAGATTTTGCTATTAATCCTTCAACTTGTGGAAAAAATG
>DPIB01000104.1 GCA_003522805.1 Fervidobacterium sp.
TTGGATAAAGCAGTGTTGCTATAACTACTGCAACGACGATCATGCCTATGAGCAGGCTGAGATGCTGAAGCATATTTGTATATACACCGGTGACTAAAATACCTCTCAGTATTTCCACTACATAACTTAAAGGGTTGATAAGTGCAAAAACTTGGAGCCATTTAGGCATTATCGATATGGGATAGATCGCACTAGAAGCGAAGAAAAGGGGCATTGTTAACACTTGCCCTATGCCCATGAACCTCTCTCTGGTCTTCATCAACGATGCTAATATCATCGAAAAGCAACTGAAGAATGCTGCTTCGAGTATGACGACTCCTATTGTTCCAAGTACAGTAAGCAAGCTCCATCTTATCTCTACCCTTAAAATAACTGCGAGGACCATTATTATCACAGCCTGACTTAACCCTCTCACTGCCGCACCCATCATCCTGCCAACAACAAAGGCACTTCTTGGGACAGGTAATGCTAAGAACTTCTGGATTATACCCTGGTCTCTATCCCAAATAAGTGCTAGACCATAGAAGATTGAGATGAAGAGTACTGATTGGGAGAGTATACCTGGGGTCATAAAAGCGATGTATGGAACACCACCTGTGGGAATTGCTTTGATCTGGGTAAATGTTTGTCCAAAAACAAGTAGCCATAAGACTGGCTGAACTGCTCTTGTAAATAACTCTGTTGGATCGTGGCGTAACCTTCTTGCCTCCATCTCACCAAGGGTCAACGAATTACTGGTCCATCTTACAAGCTTTGCAAATAAACTTTCATTGTAATCTTCTTGCTGTTTTGCGTAATCTTTTGAGCTCGTTGAAATTACCCCCTTCCTCTACTTCATGCCCGGTAAGGACTATAAAGGCATCTTCAAGGTTTTCAACGCCTGTCTGTTCCATTATCTCCCTTGGTGTACCAACCGTAACGATCTTCCCATGGTCCATTATCGCAAGCCTATCGCATAAAACTTCTGCCTCTTCCATGTAATGAGTTGTCAGCAGAATCGTGGCACTATATTCCTTCTGCAGAGTTTTTAGAACGTTCCAAACAGAACGTCTTGAGGCAGGGTCCAAACCTACGGTTGGTTCGTCGAGGAGGAGAACTTTTGGATTGTGTAAGAGCGCCTGCGCTATTTCTAGTTTTCTTACCATTCCTCCAGAATATTCTCGTACAAGCCTATCGACAAAATCACCTAGCCCCATTAGCTCAACAAGTTCGTTGATCTGTTTCTCCCTCTCGTTTCTGTTAAGTCCAACCAGTTTTGCAAAGATAAGTAAGTTCTCATATCCTGTCAATGTCCCATCACTTGATAAAGCCTGTGGAACGTAGCCAATGAATTTTCTCACGATTGCAGCATCCTTTGGAAGGGAATAACCGTTTACCTCCACTTCTCCCTTCGTTGGGAGTATCAAAGTTGAAATAATCCTAACAGTTGTCGTTTTACCTGCGCCGTTTGGTCCAAGTAGACCAAACAATTCCCCTTCGCTTACGTCAAATGAAATCCCGTCAACTGCTTTTACCTGCTTAAAGTATTTATAAAGCTGCTTCACTTTAATCACTTTAGTTCGCCATCCTTCAAATGCTCTACTAAATGTCCTACATCACAATTATGAACATGATTTTTGCTCATGTCAAGTTTGTCTAAGTAAAATCCATAGATGTATTTCATATGGTAACATCTGCGAAGTCGTTGTGAAAAGGGATGTCTTCTATCAAACCCCCCACAGCAAAAACATTATCGAATCCCATTTTTTCGCTTTTCGCCTTAGATATAACCGTAGATTACTCACTGGTTCTACAGCGTAGACTGCTCTTGCTTTCTCTTATACGAATACTCTCTTTACTACATTCGACAATGTCAAGTGAAAGGATTTCGTTCAACCACTCTTCGATCTCTGGATTTTTATTTCTTAGAAACCACTCCACAACTGGATTAGCTCGCAAGGCAACGGCAAATTCCTTTTATGGATAAGAGCTAGATAATAAATAATCCTAATGCCTTTTTGCCTTTTCATGTTTCGGACCTTAGGTGTATTTTCCGCTATTTCAAGACTATTCTAACACACAATGGTGAGGAATAAAAGTAAGATTCCTTCACAGTAAACTGATATCAGTTTGCTCTTTTGTCGTTCTTTGGTATATAATTACTATGAACTGTTATAGAAAGTGAACGAAGTCAAACGTTATTATATGCTATTATACGAGGAGGAGAAGACATGGAAGATTCAAGATATACTATGTATTCAACTTATCATGAGATCATGAGAATAGGGGAGATTACAACAACAGTTGACGAGATCGAACCTTTTGTATTTGAAAAAGGCAAGTCTTATCTCTTTGTCGGTTGTGGTAGTTCATATAATATCGGCCTTATAGTTGCAGAAATCCTTAATCGTGAAGGATACTATGCAAAGGCAGTTACAGCAGGATCTATCGCAGTCAATCCAAAGATACTAGATATTCTCAGTTATGATGTAGTAATCCTGATCTCAAGAACAGGGACAACGACTGAGACAGTCACAGCAGCTAAAATGCTTAGCGGGAAGGTAACAACCATGGGTATTTCTTGCGAGAAAAAAGCACCTTTAACAGACGTATGTGATGTATCGTTTAACTTGGATTTCATGCGTGAAAATTCTGTAGTCATGACTGGAAGTTTTTCAGGGATTATCCGATTATTGCTCAACGGTATCAACAACGTTTGGGAAATGAATAAAAAGAGTAGAGACGTTATAAGGGCAGAGGATTTCTTAGAGAGTTATATGGAGATGCTAGAAGGGTTTGATTTTGCAGGTAAAGATCATTTTGTTTTCTTAGGCTACGGACCAAGTTATTACGTTGCCAAAGAGAGTGCATTGAAACTTCAAGAGCTTTCACTTGCGCGTACCGAATACAACGAAACTTTAGAATACAGGCATGGACCAATTTCTACGCTGAGCAATAAGACACACGTAACTATTTTCTCGACGGGTAGTAATCTCGAAAACGACTTGGCGAACGAACTACTGAAGAAGGGTGCAAGTACACATGTACTATCATGCAACAGCCTTTATCCGTACGTTGATGTACAGTTCCAAAGTCTCTATGCACAACTCCTCGGCTTTTACAGAGCAATGAAGATGGGGCTAAATCCAGATGAACCGATCGGATTGAAGAAATCAGTGATAATAGAAGATGTGGAAGACTGATTTTTTATCTATCAAAAGACATTTACCGATTGAAGTGTCAGCTGGAGGTAAATTATATGATCTTGGAAGATGTTTTGATTGTTGACCCAATCGATGGACAATATGTGGGTACAATCGAGTATGATGATGTAATAAGAATAATTAGAAGGTCAGATACAGTGTCTCCAAATGAGGAAGATATATTATTCCCTGCATTCGTGGATCCACATATTCACGGCATAAAGGGTATTGATACAATGTATGCATCTGAACAAGAGTTTCTAGAATTCAAGGAATACGAGGCACTTGAAGGTGTGTGGTATTTCTTGCCAACAACCGTTACTTCTCCACTAGAAAGGCTTGCGCAAGTCCGCTTGCCTGATCAGATGAAAGACCATAAACTCCATGTAGAAGGACCTTTCATAAGCGAGAAAAGGAAAGGTGCCCATAATGGGAGATTTGTAACAGCTCCAAGCGAGAGGTTATTCGATTACACTGATCCTAATAGAATCGGCCTTATCACGATGGCACCAGAATGGGAAGGCTTTGAAGAATTCGCAGACACTTGTAGCAAGAAGGGAATCAAAGTCTCAATTGGCCATTCTGATGCAACGTTTGAGCAGGCAAGGTGGGCATACAGAAAGGGTTACATGCGTTTGACACATTTTCCAAATGCGATGAGCCCATTACACCATAGAGCAATGGGGTTGGTAGGTGCTGGGCTATATTTTGATTTTACACTCGAACTGATATGTGATGGACTGCATGTGGCACCAGAATTCGTAGAACTAATATACAGAGTCAAGGGGGCAGATAGAATAATACTTATGACAGACAGTATCTCAGCAACAGGGTTATCTGATGGCAAGTATCTTCTCGGTGACTTGGACGTGACTGTAAAAGATGGAACTGCTACACTATCCGACGGAACAATCGCAGGTAGTTTACTAACATTTTCACAAGCGCTGAGAAACTTTCAACGATTCACAAGATGCTCGCTTATTGAACTTGCAAAAGTATCATCTTACAATGCCTGCCTAGATCTTGGAATCATGGGTGGGAGAATCTTCGAAGGCTACCCAGCAAAGTTTGTACTGCTTGATAAAAACTTAGGGCTGAAGAAAACAATTGGATTCTGAGATCAGGCAAGTACAAGTACTAGGGTTGAGAAAAGAAGGCGAATGAATTTGTTTAAACCATCCCACCACC
>DPIB01000219.1 GCA_003522805.1 Fervidobacterium sp.
AAAGAAGCCATTCCTATCGCTTGGATATTGAGACATCCTGCAAGGATCCAGCCAATCGTTGGTACAACAAACGTTAACAGACTCAAAGAAATATGCAGAGCTTCAGATGTAAACCTTACAAGGGAAGATTGGTACGAGCTTTACAGAGCTGCTGGAAACGAGATTCCATAATTTATTGACAAAAAACGTTTCCTAATGTGATTTTGGAAGCTATAACATTGTTGGTTAATAAGGCCCTTGCTAAAACGCAAGGGCGTTGTTTTCTTCCTTTAGTCCTTATCAAATAGACTATGTCTCTTAAAAACGTTCAAGGTATCTGTAATGTCTTGTATGTTGAGTTCTATATGTTAGAATAGTAGTTGTGGTATATGATAGAGAGAAAAGGGGAATCGATTCATTGCCTTTTGAAAAGATCAGTAAAGTTCACGTAGTCGGTGCAGGTTTAGCCGGTTCTGAAACGATATGGCAGCTTGTCAAGTGTGGTTTAAAGGTGAACGTTCACGAGATGAAAATAATTCGAAAGTCTCCAGTGCACGTTAGCAATGATTTTGCAGAGCTTGTTTGTAGCAATTCATTGAAATCAGTGGAATTGACAAACGCCGAGGGCTTGTTGAAAGAAGAAATGTCGCTGTGTGATAGCCTGGTATTGAAATGTGCGTATGAAAATCGTGTACCTGCAGGGAAAGCGTTAGCCGTTGATAGAAACGCCTTCTCTAAGTGTGTAACAGAGACATTACTCGGTACAGGATTAATTGAGATTACTTGGGAAGAAGTAGAAGCACCTAGTGCAGATGGCATCTGGGTCATTGCCACTGGTCCAACAACCAACGGCAAGTTGGCAGAATGGATTAGGAATGAGACAGGTGGCTTCTTTAACTTTTTTGATGCAATTGCTCCAATAATTGACGCGGATAGCATCGACATGAGTGTTTGCTTCATCGGTGACCGATATGGAGTAGGTTCTGGTGATTACATAAACTGTCCAATGAATAAGGAAGAGTACGAACTGTTTTGGAATGAGTTGATCAATGCTCAAGTAATCGAGATGAAAGATTTCGACAGAAAAATGCTCTTTGAAAGGTGTCAACCAATAGAAGAGATAGCAAGAAGTGGTAAGGATGCAATGCGATATGGCCCATTTAAGCCTGTTGGATTGATCGACCCAAGAAATGGTAAAGAACCGTATGCAGTTGTGCAACTGAGAAAAGAGAATATCAAAGGTAGCATGTATAACGTCGTTGGTTTCCAAACAAGACTGAAATGGGGTGAGCAAAAACGCATTATTCAACTCATCCCTGGGCTTCAGAATGCTCAGATACTACGTTATGGTGTTATGCACAGGAATAGTTATATAGACTCCCCAAAGGTATTGGATAGATTTTTGAGATTGAAGAAAAAAACTAATGTGTTCTTTACTGGTCAAATCACAGGAGTTGAAGGGTATGTCGAATCAGCTATGACCGGTATATACGTAGGCATGAACATATCAAGGATGTTCTCAGGTAAAGAGATGATATCTTTTCCAGTTGATACGATGTGCGGGGCATTGATAAACTACATCACCACTGCCAATGAACTGAAACCGATGTATGCAAACTTTGGACTATTAGGTGGTACAAAGGATAGAGAAAAGATAGCAAGGCATTCACTCGACATGATGAATAGATTCTTAGAAGAGGTGAAAAGAAAGTGAAGGAACCTAGTAGCAGTGTAAAGGATGATGATCAAGTAGAAGATGTCAAGAATACTATGATGAAAGAAAAGAACGACGGTGGTTCAGCAGTAAATGAGAACATAGAATTACTTTTGGGAGACTACAAGAAGGCGATAGTGAGACTTTCAATTCCCAATATGATAGCAATGTTTGTACAGACACTTTACAACCTTGTAGATGCAGTATGGGTTGCCGGGCTTGGTCCTACCGATTTGGCTGCAATGGGCTTTTTCTTCCCAATCAATATGATAGTCATTGCGATAGCAACAGGTATAACGGTCGGAACTAGTTCAGCAATTGCAAGAAAGATAGGTGCGAAAGACTACTCTGGAGCAAATTCTGTAGCAGAGCACTCTATCATATTAGCTCTCATAACTTCAGTAGCTGCAGCTGTCTTAGGCATCTTGCTATTGAAACCTGCATTGATTGGTGTCGGTGCATCCGGTGAGAGCCTTGCAAAGGCATACAACTATGGCTTTATAATCTACTTGTTTGCACCAGCTTTGATGCTAAACAACACGGCAATGGGAATATTGCGTGGTGAAGGCGATTCAAAGCGTGCAATGTACGTTGTAACATTTAGTTCAATATTGAACGTTGGACTTGATCCATTGTTCATCTATGTATTCAAGCTTGGTATAGAAGGCGCAGCGTGGGCAACAGGAGTGTCAATAATCTGTGCAACAGCAATTTATGCTCATATATTGTTCAGATCTAACAAAACATTTCTGAAGGTCAGCTTCAAAACTTTCAAATACAATGGTAAGTACCTTAAAGATATTGCAGTAGTAGGCTTTCCAACAGCACTTGGTCAGATAACGATGTCGACAGCAATCTATATTCTGAATATCTTTGCTTCAAGAGCTGGTGGTGATATCGGAGTTGCAACATTTACAAGTGCCTGGAGAATGATAAATCTTGGTACATTAACAATTACGGGCATCTCATCAGCTGTAACACCTGTAACTGGTGCTGCATATGGAGCAAGGGATATTCGAAAAGTTGAAAATGCACTAAACTACTCTCTAAAATTTGGAGAGATGGTTGGCTTGACGGTAATGACATTGATGTTTCTATTCTCAAAGCAACTTGCCTTTTTGTTCGCATATACAGAAGCGTCGAGTGTGTTACTCGATAACGTTTCTAAAGCCTTAAAGACACTCTGCCTTTTCTTACCTGGTACGCCTTTGGGTATGCTGACTTCAGGTATGTTCCAAGGCATTGGGCAAGGATTTAAGAGCCTTATCACTACAATACTACGCACAATAGTCTTCCAAGTCTTTTGGACATGGCTATTGGTAAATGTTTTTAATGTTGGACTTTCCGGTGTATGGTGGGGAATTGTCATTGGAAATGCAACTGCCTCTATGATAACCTACACATGGGGACGATTTACGATCAAGGGACTTTACAGGAGTTTGTCTAGCCCAGCTTCAAATTAACGGAACAAACCTAACGTTCATTAAGTCTTGTTCATACAAACGACCATCGACTTTCATTATTTTCTTGAGCACTTGAACGTACTCATCTCCAACGGGAATTATCAAAATCCCGTTGTTTGTGAGTTGAGATGTAAGTTCCTTTGGTACATGTCTTACATAACATGTTACAGCGATTTTTTCGAAAGGTGCATACTCAGGCAATCCCTTTTTCCCATCGCCTATGACAACTGTCACGTTTTTGATTCCCAGTAATTCAAATCTTTCTTTGGCTATTTTAGCTAGTTCATCGATCCTTTCTATGGTATAGATCCAACCATCATCACCAACAAGTGTAGCCATAACTGCTGCATTGTAGCCACTTCCAGTCCCGATCTCGAGTACTTTGTCACCATTCGATAAATCTAAAGCACTACACATGATACCCACCATATGTGGTGCAGAGATGGTTTGACCGAAACCGATCGGCAACGGTATATCGAAATAGGCACTCGAACTGTATTCTTCCGGGACAAATAACTTCCTGTCAGCTACATTCATTGCCTCTATAACTTTCTTTGGAACACCGTAATGTTCCAAGTGCTCGTACATATGGTATACACTTCCTTTGAATGATATATTCTCTGTTCTCAAAACCTCTTTGAAAAGACAAATAACAGTTGCTGTTACTGTCAGAGATATCACAAGAGCGAGGTTGATACCTGTTTTGGTGGGAGAGTTGATTGTATTTGGCGGGACTTGTGTCCGTTGACTTAGTTGTGATCATCTTTAGTATATCACATATTATCCCTCTTAGTGGAAGCCTCCTCAAATTCTATTATTACGCTGACAGGCTATGTCTCTTGAGCAAATCTGATTTATTATTGATTAAAGACCATTCCTATGATAAAATATATAAGAATAACACTCTGTAGCGCCTCCGTACTTTTTAATCTTAGCGAAAGCTCTATAAAGCTGTTGCTACAGTTGAAACTTTTTTTTCATGAAAAGTAATCTGCCTTTTATATCAAATGTAAAATTACTATTGTACAATTTTTCACGAGCAAGTATTACAAATATCGGAGATAATTTTGTTTTAGTGAATAGATATAGAAAATACATTTACACACATTTTAAGGAGGGATCAACATGAAGTTAGCTATCAACGGTTTTGGTAGAATTGGAAGACTCGTTTTGAGGGAACTCATTTCTCGTGGGAGCGAAGTTGAAGTTGTTGCTATCAACGATTTAGACAAGCCAGAAACATTAGCTCATCTTTTTAAGTACGACTCAGTTCACAGAGCGTTTGATGGAGAAGTAGAAATTAGGGAGAATTCTATTGTAGTTAACGGGAAAGAAATCAAAGTTTTCGCTGAGAAAGACCCTGCAAACCTTCCATGGGCAGCACTCGGTGTTGATGTTGTCGTAGAATCGACTGGTAAATTCACCGAAAGAGAAGGAGCAATGAAACACATTCAAGCAGGCGCAAAAAAGGTTATCATCACAGCTCCAGCAAAAGGTGAGGATATCACAGTTGTCTTCGGTTGCAACGAGGAGCTCTTGAAGCCAGAGCACCAAATCATTTCTTGTGCATCTTGTACGACGAATTCCATAGCTTCCATAGTTAAAGTCGTCAACGACAGTTTCGGCATCGTAACAGGTTACTTAGTAACAGTCCATAGTTACACGAACGACCAGAGAATTCTTGACCTTCCGCACAAAGACCTCAGGAGAGCTAGAGCGGCAGCAATGAATATAATTCCCACGACAACAGGCGCTGCAAAGGCAGTTGCACTAGTTGTTCCAGAAGTAAAGGGGAAACTTGATGGCATGGCGTTAAGAGTACCGACACCAGACGGTTCCATATCGGTTCTGAGTGTCCAAGTTGAGAAACCAACAACAACCGAAGAAGTAAATGCAAAGGTTAAGGAAGCTACGGAAGGTAGACTGAAGGGCATAATCAAATATAATGAAGAACCAATCGTAAGCATGGATATCGTTGGAACAACATATGCAGGTGTCTACGATGCCACACTTGCCAAAGTTATGAATGGCAATTTCGTAACAGTTTACAGCTGGTACGATAACGAATACGGATACACTTGCAGAGTCGTCGATACAATTGAAAGGGTAGCAAAAATGTGCTAGTTTTTGCCTTGAAATAAAAAAGGGGGGAACACCCCCTTTTTTAAAGAACTAGCAACAGTAAAACTGACCATTAGAGGAGGTGCAAAAAATGGAAAAGCTTACAATTCGTGACGTTGACCTCAAGGGCAAAAGGGTCATTATGCGTGTAGATTTCAATGTTCCTGTAAAAGATGGAGTAGTTACGGACGATACGAGGATAGTTGAGGCAATTCCAACGATAAAATACGCATTAGACAACGGTGCAAAGGTGATATTACTCTCCCACCTCGGCAGACCAAAGGGTGGACCAGATCCGAAATATACAATAAAACCAGCAGTAGACAGATTGTCTCAATTGCTCGGTAAAGAAGTAAAATTCGTCCCAGCTCTGTATGGTGAAGAAGTAGAGAAAGCCGTTGCAGAATTAAAAGAGGGCGAGGTATTGATGCTCGAAAACACGAGATTTGATGATGGTGAGGAGAAAAATAGCCTCGAACTTGCAAAGAAATGGGCAGATCTTGCTGATATACATGTAAACGATGCATTTGGTACTGCACATAGAGCACATGCAAGTAACGTTGGTATTGCTCAATACATTCCAAGTGTTGCAGGATTCTTGATGGAAAAAGAAATTAAATTCCTTGCGAAGGCAACGCTCAATCCAGATAAGCCATATGTAGTAGTACTCGGTGGTGCAAAAGTTTCAGACAAAATCGGTGTTATCACAAATCTACTTAACAAAGCTGACAGAATCATTATCGGCGGAGCCATGATGTTCACATTCTGGAGAGCACTTGGCAAGAATACAGGTAACTCACTCGTTGAGGAAGATAAAATTGACCTTGCAAAGCAATTGCTAGCCCAAGCGAAAGAAAAGGGCGTAGAACTTGTCATTCCAACCGACGCAGTATGTGCACAGAAGATGGAAGCCGGAGTAGAGAAGAAAGTCTTCACCTGCGACGAAGGTATACCAGCAGGTTGGATGGGACTCGATGTTGGCCCAGCAAGTCTTGAAGTCATCAAATCGAAACTCGCAGATGCAAAGACAGTTGTCTGGAATGGTCCACTTGGCGTATTCGAGATTCCAGATTTCGAAGTAGGTACAAGAGTCGTTGCAGAGTTCATAGGCTCACTCACAGAAAAAGGCGTAACAACAGTTGTTGGCGGTGGAGACAGTGCAGCTGCTGTCAGCCAATTTGGACTTGAGAAGAAATTCAGCCACGTTTCAACCGGTGGCGGTGCATCACTCGAGTTTTTGGAAGGTAAGGAGCTACCGGGTATAATTTCAATTGCAGATAAAAAAAAATGAGTGATAGGAGATACATCCTTGCCGGGAATTGGAAGATGAATAAGACACCCTACGAGGCCCAACAATTTGCGAATATGTTGGTTGATTCCCTCGTAGGGTTTAATTATTTCGATATCTACATTGCACCTACATTCGTTGCACTTGATCGAGTAAGAGAGGCAATTAGCTCAAGCAACATCAAACTAGCTGCCCAGAATATGTATTTCGAAGACAGTGGTGCATTCACAGGCGAGATATCTCCGAAAATGCTCAAAGAACTAAACGTCTCTGCTGTTATATTAGGCCACAGTGAGAGAAGAAAGATATTTGGCGAGACAGATGAATTGATAAACAAGAAAGTCAAGAAGGCATTGAACGACGGATTTGTACCAATATTCTGCGTCGGTGAGACACTTGAGGAAAGACAGAAAGGGCTCACATTTGTAGTTGTCGAAAAACAAGTCAGAGAAGGATTCTACGGACTATCGAAGGAAGAGGCCCAGAAAGTTGTAATTGCATACGAACCTGTCTGGGCAATAGGAACAGGCGTTGTTGCAACACCACAGCAAGCACAAGAAGTACATGCATTCATACGTGAACTACTCGTCAAAATGTACGATGAACAGACCGCACAAGCAATCAGAATACTCTACGGTGGTAGCGTAACGCCAGAGAATTTCTTTGGATTATTTATCAAGAAAGACATAGATGGCGCACTCGTTGGTGGTGCAAGTTTGAAGGAAAGTTTTGTACAATTAGCAAAGATAATGGATAAGATAATAACCAAATAACTTTCGGCCAATAAAGAACAAAACAATTAGCTGGCTATCCATACAATTTAAAATTCAACTCTGGATAGCCAGCTATTTTTCGTTATGTGAGTAACAAATGCAAATCATACTTGAAATTTATTTGAGATGAGAAAGAGTAGTTATCTAGTCTTGATATGATACATCTTAGTTCTGTGTAATTTTCCATGTTAAGTATGGTATAATTGAATTGATTCAAAATACGATGCAAATTGGAGGTCAATATGGGTGATTTAACCACTCCACACGATGCATTCTTCAAAGTTACATTCGGTGATAAAGATGTAGCTCAAGATTTCTTGAAGCATTATTTGCCTACCCAAATTGCTAACGTTGTCGACTTAAATTACTTGACTAAAGAAAACAACAGCTTCGTCGATGAACGATTCAAAGAGAGTTTCACAGACATGCTTTACAAGACGAAAATAAATGGTGAAGATGGATACATCTACTTTCTCTTCGAACACAAGAGCTATCAAGACCCATTAGTTATCTTACAATTATTGAGATACATAGTACGGATATGGGAAGAGAAATACGATAGGAAAACGAAGAAGTTACCTATAATAATACCGATGGTGATATACCATGGAGAGAGTAAATGGAATGTACAAACCAAGCTGATTAACTTGATAAAAGGAATAGACAGATTACCAGAAGAGACGAAAAAATACATACCAGTTTACGAAT
>DPIB01000087.1 GCA_003522805.1 Fervidobacterium sp.
GCACTTTTCGAGTTGCCAAAAGATGGCATAACCCTTGCGGAAATGCAAGGTATCACTAATCAGCTACTGAAATCTGGGGCAAGTATCGTTGAGATCAATACCGTCAGAAAGCACCTATCTGCTGTAAAAGGTGGAAGGTTTGCCCAACATGTCGCACCTGCAAAAGTCATCTCGCTCGTTCTATCTGATGTCTTAGGGGATAGATTGGACAGTATCGCCTCAGGCCCCGCATATCCAGATAGCTCAACATCACAGCAAGCATTAGAAATAGTGAGAAGATACAACATACAGCTGTCAAAGGAAGCGTTGGAAGTGCTCAATGAAGAGACACCAAAGAAATTGTACAATGTAGAGAGTCATATAATTGGTAGCGTAAAGATAGCCTGCGAGAAAGCGCAAGAACTAGCAAAAAAGATGGGATACAACACGCTCCTATTGACTACCTCACTCGATTGTGAGGCAAGAGAGGCTGGAATGGTGTTTGGTTCCATTGCAAGAGAGATAAAGAGTTATAATAGACCTATCAAAAAGCCATGTGCTATCGTAGCAGGTGGTGAGACGGTTGTACATGTAAAAGGCAATGGTAAAGGTGGAAGGAATCAAGAACTTGCACTTTCTTTCGCATTATCAACCGAAGGATTAGACGGCGTTGCACTGTGCAGTGTTGGAACGGATGGTACCGACGGGCCAACGGATGCTGCTGGTGGGATAGTCGATGGACAAAGTGCGCAAAAGATAAGACAAGCAGGATATTCACCAGAAGAACTACTCGAAAATAACGATTCTTACAACGCATTAAAAGTTGCAAACGACTTGCTTATCACAGGACCAACTGGCACAAACGTTAACGATATAGTCATTTTGCTTGTTTTATGAGCTAAAATTGATATCAATATACAAATTACTGTTGACATTAGTAGACCAATAGTGTAATATTAAGTTTGAAAACTTTTTAAGCAACACATAGTACTCTCGGGGCAGGGTGAAATTCCTGACCGGCGGTAAAGCCCGCGAACCTTTTAATACGTTAAAAGGTTGATCCGGTGAAATTCCGGAGCCGACGGTAACAGTCCGGATGGGAGAGAGTGCATATTGGTTGGTTGATCATTAAGATGAAGCAAGTTATAGGTAATACATGGTCAATGTGAACCAATATAAATATATTCTTAGTGAAAACCCCGAGAAGAATCTTCTCGGGGCTTTTTGTTTTATTGATGTCTTGTTTGAAAAGAACAGTGAAGGAGGGATTTAGTTGCACATGTGGACGGCGGAGGAAGAATCATTTATGCGCTTAGCACTGAGACTGGCAAGAAAGGGTATAGGAAATGTTAATCCAAATCCACCAGTAGGAGCTGTCATAGTAGATAATGGAGAAGTAATTAGTACAGGATACCATAAGTCCTACGGTGAAAATCATGCAGAAAGGGAGGCTATTCTGAAAGCACTATCACTTGGGAAAAGGTTAGAAAACGCAACATTGTACGTAACATTAGAGCCATGTAATCATTGGGGTAAGACACCTCCGTGTACAGATCTGATAATCGAAAGTGGACTGAAACGTGTTGTTGTATCTACACATGACCCAAACCTCAGCAGCAATAATGGAATTAGTAAACTGAGAAATACAGGTATACAAGTTGATGTGGGATTATTGGAAGAAGAAGCAAAGAGAACCATGAAGTTCTTTATCAAATCGATTACTACACATATTCCATACATAACGCTCAAATATGCCGCTACTTTAGATGGAAAGATAGCTGATCAATCTGGCAATTCTAAATGGATAACAACTGAATTGAGACCAATAGTCCACAAGCTTCGTTCACAGCACATGGCTATTTTGGTAGGGGCAAATACTGTACTTGAGGACAATCCTCAACTAAATGTAAGGTTTTCTAAAGGCCATTCAAGGAATCCTGCAAGGGTAATTTTAGATAGAAATGGGAGAGTCTTTGATGGGATAAATGAGTTAAACGTTTTCAAAAATGATGCAAAGGTTTTTGTATTCACAGAACGAAGCATAGAATCTATCGAAGCTCTGCCAAACCATGTACAAGTATTTAATGCATCGAAGCCAGATAGTATATTGAAAAAGCTTCACGAGATGCAAATAGATTCAGTGCTAATTGAAGGAGGTGCAGAGATGTTTTCTGAATTCATACTGTATGCAGATGAAATATACGGTTTCTATGGCATGAAAGTTCTGGGAAAAGGTCGTGACGTGTTTGCAAATTTGGAAAGGTCTATTGATTCTGCCTTCGACTTTAGGATCTCTCGAGTGCTTGTGTCGAAAAGCAGATCAGAATTCTTGGTGGTGATGAAGAGGTGTTTACAGGAATAATTGAGTGTGTTCAGAAAGGCAAACTAGTTGAATCAGAATTAATGGTTAATAGATGCTGGAATGATCTTGAAATCGGAGAAAGCATATCAGTAAATGGGGTATGTTTAACTTTGACAAGTATAAATGGGCAATTCATGCATTTCGACGTTGGTGACGAAACATTAGCAAAAACCAACTTGTCGAAAGAAACACTTTTCAATCTTGAACGTGCACTAAGAATTGGGAATAAACTTTCAGGTCATTTGGTTACAGGACATGTGGACGGTACGATCAAAATGACTTCTAAAGCGATGGTATCTAAAACAACCTACATGAAATTCACAATGCCGTCTGAGAGTTGGGGTATCGTCAAGAAAGGGTCAATAACCTTAAATGGTGTAAGCCTTACGATATGTGAAGTCTCACTTGATTCTTTCACGGTACAAATTATCCCACACACATTAGAAATGACGAATCTCAAACACCTAAAAATTGGGAATCTTGTTAACTATGAGATCGATATACTCGCAAGGTATACAAGGAGGTGGAGCGGATGGAAGAGCAGTCTATATTCATGAGAGTTAGAAATAGTTTCTTGAATGGCAAACCAATAATATTAGTAGACGAGGAAAGGGAAGTTGAAGCTGATCTTGTTTTTCCTGCTGAACTGATTACCGGTAATATCACTGAATTCATGGTGCGTTATGGCAAAGGCCTATTCTGTACAGTTGGTCCGCATGATGAATTAATTAAGAGGGGATTTTTCAAGCTTCCGTCAAATTATGGTGCAAACTATTTCATACCGATCGATTATCCTCTTGAAGAGAACTCTACTGGAATTCCCACATATGAAAGGGCACTCACCTGCAATAGTATATCCGATAATTCAAAATGGGCCAATCAATTCAAATATCCAGGCCATGTAACACTAATTGGCGCCATCGATTTTTCGAAAAGGAAAGGTCACAGCGAATCATCTGTCGAACTGCTAAAAATATGTGGTTTCAAGCCATATTCGGTAATAGTGGAGATATTGGATGAAAGCGGTGATTCACATAATTTCCACTATATAGATGAATTGTCAAAGCAATTTGATTTAGTCAAAATAACGATTAGAGACGTGTGGAAGGAATATATAAAGAACGAACAACTTATCAGTATTTCTTCTAGGGCAAAGTTACCGACCTATTATGGAGAGTTCGAAATCATATCTTTTGATAATCGTCTCGATTACAAAGAACACTTTGCACTGGTCAAGGAATGGCATGACGGGACTCCACTAGTTAGGATACACTCTGAATGCATAACAGGTGACTGTTTGTCTTCAATTAGATGTGATTGTGGATCGCAATTGGAAAATGCACTTAGCCTCATAAGCACACATGGCGGGATTTTGATTTATCTAAGGCAGGAAGGTAGAGGTATAGGCTTTACACCAAAAATAAGTGCTTATGCACTACAAGATAGAGGGTATGACACATATGAAGCAAATGTGTGCTTAGGATTCAAACCTGATGAAAGAGATTACGCACCGGCTTTCCAGATGCTTCGAGCTTTAGGGATACATAGGATTCGACTTCTATCAAACAATCCTGATAAACGTAGGCAGCTCAATGAATACGGTCTAGAAATTGATGCCGTAGAGAACCTCTACGGAAGGGTCACAGAATACAACAAAGAATATATTGCTACAAAAATTTCAAAATTCCATCATAATATAAACATGGAAATTGTTAACAACTCTAGTAACTATTTCCACCATGATAATAGTAATCAATAACAGAAAAGGAGGAAGCACTATGGAAGACAGTTTTCAATCAGATGGTTTGAAATTTCCAGTTATGTTTGAGGGGGATTTTGATGGCGAAGGGCTAAAATTCGGAATAATCGTCTCACGCTTTAACTCAACGATTACCGAACGATTGTTAGAAGGGGCACTGGATTGTTTAAAGAGGCATCGAGTAGGGATAGAGAATGTAGAGATCATAAGAGTACCCGGTAGCATCGAAGTAATCTATGCTTTGAATCTGTTAAACAATAGTAGTAGATATGATGCCATAATAGTACTTGCTGCCGTAATACAAGGAGAAACTTATCACTTCAATATTGTAGCAAACGAAATTGGAAAGGCTGTGGCACAATTTAACATGCATTCTAAAGTTCCTATAACATTTGGTGTGTTAACTACAGAAACAATAGACCAAGCACTGAATAGAGCGGGAATAAAGAATGGGAATAAAGGTTTCGAGGCAGCAATGGCAGCTTTAGAAATGGCAAATTTAAGAAAACAATTTTAACACAAGTGCCAAGAAGTCTCCCAGCCTCTATAGGTGGGAGATGAATTGGCAAATACTTACATTCTTACCATATATGCTATAATATAATTGTAAGTGAAACAACTATTCTGGTCAAGAAACTACTTAGGGAAAGGAGGCCTCACTTTGCTAAGGGCGTATAAATACAGAATATATCCGACAAAAGAACAGCAAGAATATTTTGCCA
>DPIB01000101.1 GCA_003522805.1 Fervidobacterium sp.
AATCATATACACCGGCAGCAGCCAGTGCAGTATATTCTCCCAAACTGTGCCCTGCAACATAGTCTGGTTCAATTCCATCAGCTAACAACTCTGCAAATGCTACGTAACTTGCCAAGTATATGGCCGGTTGTGCATTTTCAGTCAATGTTAATATCTCTTCATTTCTATCCATTATCTCTGTAATATCAAATCCCAAAGTGCTATTCGCAAGTTTGGCATAATATTCCCAGGATGCATAATGTGAAAATTCATTTGCCATACCACTATATTGTGAACCTTGACCTGGGAACACGATAGCTCTCATATTCTCACCTCCAAGCATTTTAACTTATTCGCCTCTTCAACAAGATGAGCAACTGCAATATTGAACTCTTTAATTATGTCTTTCATAACCTCTTCAACAGACTTTATACTATTGATCAAACCTACACACTGTCCCGCCATGAAGGAACCTTCCTCGAGGTTTCCTTCCACTACAGCCTTTCTTAAACTACCAACTAATATTTCCTCAGCTTCTTGAAGACTCGTGACTTCTAACTCTTTAACTTTTTTGGCAAAACGAGTTTCTATAACTCTCGCAGGATGACCGAGTCTTGCTCCAGTTATAACAGTGTCTCTGATGTTAGACTTTACTATGAGATTTTTGAAATTTTCATGTGTATCAGCTTCCTTAGTTGCAATAAAGCGTGTCCCCATTTGTATCCCTTCAGCACCGAGTGCAAACATCGCAGCCATAGCTCTCCCATCTGCAATACCGCCAGCAGCCACTATGGGGATTTTTACTGCCCTGCAAACTGCATTCACGAGCACTAAGGTTGTTACCTCACCTATGTGGCCACCTGATTCCATACCTTCGGCAATTACTGCATCAGCACCCATTCTCTCCATCATTCTTGCCATATTGTCCGATGCAACAATGGGGATAACTTTTATACCAGCATTCTTAAGCTTTTCTATGTACTTTGATGGGTTGCCCGCACCGAAAGTAACCACGGGAACGTGTTCTTGTATAACTAAATCCACGAGATCATCTGCACTTGGTGAAACGAGTATTATGTTCACTCCAAAAGGTTTATCTGTGAGTAACCTTATCTGATCTATAGCTGTTTTTAAATGTTCTGCTTTCATTGCACCCGCTCCAATAATTCCAAGACCACCAGCATTTGATACAGCTGATGCAAGCTTCGGTGTACCAGCCCAAGACATTCCTCCCATCAATATTGGATACTCAATATTTAGTAAGTCACAAATCCTGTTTTTCAATAAACTACCCATACTATCACCTCTTCAAGCACTATCAAATAGTCCAAGACTTTGTCATTTAATTCGTTCAGTACTGTTCATTTTGCAGTTTGGTACCAAGCATTAATTTAGCCTTTGCAACAGTCTGCCCGTCAACTTTAGCCTTTCCGTCAACGATAATTATACCTCCCCTTTTCTCTAAGACTTTGATTTCGTAGAAAAGATCACATTCGGGCCTAACTTCTTTTTTAAATCTTGCTTCATCGATTCCAAGAAATAGTGGAACGGATTTTTCATTTAGATTACCGAGTAATAACACTCCTGCACTTTGAGCTAACCCCTCCAATATACACACTCCCGGATAAATTGGATATCCTGGAAAATGTCCTTTTAAAACAGGTTCGTCAACGGAAATATGTTTCTTGGCAACTATATAATCTTCACCCTTTTCAATTACTTCATCAACTAACAAGATCGGTTCACGATGAGGTAGTATATTTTTAATCGTTTCTTTGTCCATCCAGTTCATTTTATCCATTATATCGCCCCACAATTATCGATGCGTTATGACCTCCAAAGCCAAAGGAGTTCTTTATAAAATTCTTGATCTCTGCATTCACCGTCCGCCTGGGTATATTGAAATAGTCAGGCCCATCGAGTTCTTCCAAATTTGGCATACCGTGAACAAATCCTGAATTCATCTGTATTATTGCACCAATGGTTTCTACAACTCCGGCTGCGCCAAGTAAATGTCCCATAAGTGCTTTCATTGAGTTAATATGTATGCTCTTCACCCTGCTATCAAACACATTGTCTATGGCTTTCAACTCCACTTCATCGCCAGCTGGTGTACTCGTTGCATGACAACTAACGAAATCTATTTCTTGAACAGATAGTCCTGAATCTTCCAAAGCTTTTTTCATCACGGCTGTCGATCCCCTCGCTTCAGGGTCTGGCGCACTGAAATGATACGCATCATCATTCATCGCAAATCCTTTGACCTCAGCGATGACCTTTGCCTCTCTTGCTTTTGCAATATCCTCTGCTTCAAGTACTATTGCACCAGCGCCTTCACCCATTACAAAACCATCTCTAAATTTATCAAAAGGTCTCGATGCCCTTTTTGGATCATCATTTCTCGTTGATAATGCTCTCATAGAAGCAAAACCTGCAATTGGAAGTGGTGCTATAGTTGCTTCAGAGCCGCCAGTTATCACTATATCCGCATAACCGTGCCTAATAAGCATAGCGCCAAGAGCGATAGAATGAACAGAAGTTGCACAGGCACTAACAGGTGCGAAGTTAGGTCCCTTTATACCATATTCCATAGCGATGATACCACTTGCCATGTTTATTAGAATCATTGGAATCAAAAATGGACTTACTCGTTCAGGACCTCTTTCTCGTAAGACTTCATTTTGCTCGGCTAATGTTATGAATCCACCCATTCCGGAAGACATAATTACACCCGTACGTTCAGAATATTGATTCAAATCGATACCACTCATTTCTATCGCTTGTTTGGCAGCAACCAAGGCAAGTTGTGAGTATCTATCAAGACGTTTTGTTAATTTCCTGTCCATGTAATCTTCAGGATTAAACTCGTTCACCTCTGCTGCAATTTTTACAGGCAACTCTTCGGCATCAAAACTTGTAATTCTGTTTACTCCAATTTTCATTTCTTTCAAGCTTTTCTCAAATTCTTCTAGATCATGTGCTATAGGATTGATAGTGCCCATACCTGTAACCACAACTCGCCTCAAATCAATCACCTCCAAATGAATTTTGAGACCTTGCTAGAAATCAAATGATAGTTTTCTTCCAACAACTATTCCAAAAGCTTCTGGACCAACATGAACAGCAATTGCTGAGCCAATTGTCGTAATTCCTAGTAATTTGTCTTTGAAATCACCATCTATTATCTTTTCCAATAATTCCTTCATTTTTGGCGTTGTATACGCACCAATTACTGAATAATCATTCTCCAAACCCAATTTGGTCAAGAATTTCCTTGCTGACTCTCTGATTACTTTTATACCGTTCTCGATAGTCCTTACGGTAGCTAGTGAATTCACCTCACCATCTTCGTCAATCGTTAAAACAGGTTTTACGTTCAGTACTTTGCCAAATAAAGCCTTAGCTTTTCCTATTCTACCCCCTTTGTAGAGATATTCCAAACTTGGAACCAAGAAAATGAGAGTACTTTCATCACTGAATCTATTTATATCTTCCTGTGTTTAGTTTCCCGTTTTAAGT
>DPIB01000121.1 GCA_003522805.1 Fervidobacterium sp.
AGGTGGTGGGATGGTTTAAAGAGCAACCTTCCTTTAATTACTCACTCTACTAACCGCCAAATGGTGACTTACAAATTTCAGCAAGTACGGTATTTACCATTGCATTGACATCGTTAGAATCGATACTTCGGAGCACACTTTGAATTCTTTTATCCAAAATTGCCTCTGCATGCTTTTTCATTCGTCTATTCGCCCTTTGACTGATCTCACCAGTCTCATAGAGGTGTATTCTATGCTTTTCTATCTCATTGTACAATTCATCTATACCCTTTCCAGAAGTTGCCACGCTCATTACTATCGGTTTACATACTTCGGAAATATTCAAAATGGTCTCTAAGTTCATTTTCAGAAGTTCGGCACCTTCTATATCTGCTTTGTTTATCACAAAGACATCGGCAATCTCCATGATACCAGCTTTCATAAGTTGGATTTCATCACCGGAACTTGGAGAGAGTACCAAGACCACCGTATCCGCTACGTATGCGATATCTACCTCGCTCTGCCCAGCTCCAACCGTTTCGATGATGATGTAGTCGAAACCGTACAATTTATACAACATGATGACGCCAAACACGGAATCGTTCAATCCGCCGACATTGCCTCTACTTCCCATGCTTCTAATGAATACGCCATCATCAGAAAAATGTCTTTTCATACGTATTCTATCGCCAAGCAACGCCCCACCTGTGAACGGACTCGATGGGTCAACTGCAATGATTCCAACTTTCTTTCCTTCTCTTCGCAGCGCAGAAACATATGCATCTGTCAAAGTACTCTTGCCTGCTCCAGGGCTACCAGTCACGCCAACTATATGGCTTTTGGATTGTGTCAATATTTCTTGAAGTTCGCCTTGAAGATAAAATATCAGCTCTGGGTCATTCTCAAAGAACGTAATCGCTTTAGCAAGTGCCATTTGATCACCTTTTCTCAACTTCTTTATCAACTCACTAAGTTGTGCAGATTTTTGATTTAATACCAATTTTTCTGGTTTATCTGTTTCCATACTCACCTAAATCACTCACTTATCTCTTGTCCAACAATTTCTTTAACTTTGTTTACAATATCAGATATCGGAGTACCAGGGCCAAAGACTGCTGCAATACCCATCTTCATAAGCTGTTCACCGTCATCTGCAGGAATTATTCCACCGACAAAGACGGGAACGTGGAATTGATATTGGCTCATTAGCTCCAAGACTCTTTTGCAAACGCTCATATGTGCACCCGAAAGTATAGATAAACCAATCATATCCACGTCCTCTTGCATTGCAGTTCTTACTATCTCCTCAGGCGTCTGCCTCAAACCCGTGTATATTACCTCCATACCGGCATCCCTAAGACCTCTTGCAACGACCTTCGCACCCCTATCATGGCCATCGAGGCCTGGCTTTGCAATAAGTACTCTGATCTTTCTATCACCCATCAAAATCACCCCTTAATACATCGATTGATTTATTCTCGATATCTTTGCCACATGCTTTCGTACTATTTATTTTATCACTGCAATTATCAATTTCAAACAGTTACAAATAGTATTGAATATCAGAACATGTGGACAATCGTAAATAAATAGAACATATCTTGAGCATGTGCTCTGATATACCGATTATCCTATCTATTCTCACATATTTCTTGACTACTTGTACGATATACTTTGAATAGTTGTAGACACATCCCCTTTCTAACCAACACTTTACGTTACTTATGAAAAAATCATTTGATTCTAAGATGAGAATTGTGGTATGATATCATGTAAGTAATCTATAATTAATGCTTAATACTATTATACCTAATTTAACATGAGTTCACTTATTAATCTATGAATGATTCAGCAAAGTGAAGGTGATAATTATTGATACATCTCTTGGGAGATTTCCGTATCGATGAGGTACCAGATATCTCATTAAGTGTAAAAGAGATAACAACCTTAGCCTATTTAATTTTACAAAACGGGCCTTGTTTTTTCAATGAGATGTCTGAGATACTATCTGAAATTTCGGAATACGATGCAAACTATGTAAAGAATATCCTTAGGAGATTGTCAAAAAAGGTTGGTGCATTGATCAAATTTGAAACCGACGGATACAGGATTATCGTGGAAGATAGACCAAATACAGATGTTGAAGTCGTTCAAATACTCGTTGATAGTTTGATAGATGAAAATGATTAAATAGTGTTTTTATTATTGTAGGCAAACATACAGAAATTCCCAAGGAAATACAATAAGAAAATGATAAAAAAACAGAAGGTGGTAAAATGATTACCACCTTCTGTTTCCGCAATTTATCTCAGTATTGACTACCATAACATTTGAAATTACTCAAGCTCTATAAGGAGTTGTCCAGTATCGACTGTATCTCCTTCTTTAACCTTTATACTTTTTACGATACCTGGTTTATCAGCAACAATATCATTTTCCATTTTCATTGCTTCGAGGATAAGGACTTTCTGACCATATTCAACTTTTTGCCCAGTGTTAACTAAAACTTTTAGTATAACACCAGACATTGGAGCAATTATCTTTATACTGTCTGCACTAGCTGGAGCTGAAGCTGTTGTTTCTTCAGGTTGGAGGTTCGTTGCAGTTTTTTGCTGTTGCACTGTTTCAGATTTTGCTCCTGAGATAGAAGAGCTAACTGCTGCAGACTGTTGAACTGTTTGAGAACTCTGCTGTGGCATCTGGACAACTTGCGTTGGTTGTTGAACAAATGAACTACCAATTTCTTCGACTTCTACGATGTACTCTCTACCGTTAACTTTGACAGCAAATTTCCTCACCATCTATTTCCACCTCTCCATCCATGATTTCTCCATTCAACCCATTCTCTATGTCCCTTGGTACTACGGACATTTTCTTTCCTATAGATAGACTTTATAGTTACATCCTCACCCATTACAGTATAGACTGCAGCAAACACGGCTGCTATTTCTTCATCTCCTGTACTCACAGTACTATCTCGAACTATGTGTTCTACACTTTTCTGTGGAGTCGTTTCCTCAGTAATAATCAAACCTTGTGCCTTGATTGAAGGTTGACCACCTTGTGGTGAAGTTGGTGTCTTTACCTTTTTATTCCGGCCAGATCCAAGGAAAGTCATGAGTTCAATTATGAAAAACAATATTACAAATACTATGAAAACAGTGACTAAACCCACTACAGTAACTGTAACCTCGTTTGGTCCATTCATCATATCACCCCATCACCTCAAATTCCTTCTAAATTGATAAAGGTTTAACAATCTATAATTATAGAGGTATATTTCCATGCTTTTTCTTTGGGCGTGCCTCTACTTTGGTTTCAGAGTATTCCAATGCTTTTTCTATCCATCTTCTCGTTTCTCTTGGATCAATTACAGCATCGACGTAACCTCTTGAAGCTGCAACATATGGATTTGCAAATGCCTCTCTGTATTCTTCTATCTTCTGCTTTCTCGTCTCCTCGGGATTTGGAGAACTATCGATTTCTTTCTTAAATATGATGTTTGCTGCCCCATCAGGTCCCATAACGGCAATTTCAGCGGTTGGCCATGCAGCGACAAAATCTGCGCCCAGATGCTTACTTCCCATCGCAATGTACGCACCACCATATGCCTTTCTAAGGATTACAGTAATCTTCGATACAGTTGCCTCACTGTATGCATAGAGTAGCTTCGCACCGTGCCTAATGATTCCACCATGTTCTTGCTTTACTCCTGGTAAATACCCTGGTGTATCGACGAACGTAATAATTGGTATGTTGAACGCATCCAAAAATCTTATGAACCTCGCTGCTTTATCAGATGAATCTATATCGAGCACGCCAGCTAGGTTATTTGGTTGATTTGCAACGATACCGACAGATCTACCATTTATCCTTGCAAATCCAGTCACTATGTTCTTTGCGAAATGTTCGTACACTTCAAAGAATGTGCCATCATCGACTACACGCTTGATAACATCCTTCACGTCAAATCCCTTTTTAGAATCTATAGGGACTATCATATGTATATCTTCGATATTTGGAATGTTTGAAAACTCTTGATACGGCGGTTCTTCCATATTATTTTCAGGAATATATGAAAGAAGCATTCTTACAATCTCCATCGCATGTTTGTCATCTGCTGCTAGGAATTGGGCGTTTCCACTTTTTGAGTTGTGTACGTATGAACCGCCCAAGTTTTCTTTAGAGATGTCTTCACCTGTAACTGCTTTTATAACATTTGGGCCTGTGATGAACATCTGTGCAGTCTTATCTACCATAACAACGAAATCCGTTATTGCTGGAGAATAAACTGCGCCACCAGCACACGGACCTGCGATTACAGTTATCTGAGGTATAACTCCTGAAGCTACCGTATTTCTAAAGAAAATCTCGCCATAACCATATAAAGAATCCACACCTTCTTGAATCCTCGCACCACCAGAATCGTTTATACCAACAAGTGGGATTCCCATTTTGAGTGCTAAATCCATGATTTTCATGATCTTCTTTGCGTGCATTTCACCCAAAGATCCTCCCATAACAGTAAAGTCTTGAGAAAAAGCAGCAACAGGTCTACCGTTTATCTTACCTATTCCAGTAACAACACCATCTGCAGGGAGATCCATTTGGTCAAGTCCGAATGCCGTATTCCTATGCTCAACGAACTTGTCGATTTCTTCAAAAGTTCCGGCATCAAACAAAAGTTCCAGCCTTTCTCGTGCCGTCAACTTCCCTTCTTTGTGCTGCTTTTCGATCTTGTCTTCCCCGCCACCAAGTTCCACTTTCTCTTCTAATTCACGCAGCTTCTGTATTAACTCGTCCATCTATTTCACTCCTCTCGCTTTCTCGCTTTATTGTTCTCCTAATAATTAGTTTAATCCGGCTTGGTCTAGTGAATATTATCGTCCTCTCCATCTACCCCATCTACTACTGAATAAACTATCAGTGTGCCCCTTCAACTAATTCCACAAGTACACCGCCCGTCGTTTTTGGATGAAGGAAAAGCACACGTGTATTCCCGGCACCCATTTTCGGTTCTTCGGATAACGGTTGTAAACCACTCTCCTTAGCCAATCTGACAGCATCATCGATTCCAATCACATTAAATGCGATATGATGTATACCCTCTCCCTTTTTTTCAAGAAAGCCAGAGACTTCAGAATTATCACTCATTGGCTCGAGCAACTCGATCCGAGTATCACCGACTTTGACAAAATATACCCTTAGCCCCCTATCAGGAAGTTCTTCGATATCTGTGACCTGTAAACCAAGAAAACCTTTATAGAATTTCAGTCTCTCTTGAGCACTTCTCACCGCTATGCCGATATGATCGATTCTATTCGTATGCACAAAACCAGCCTCCCTTATCACTTTAAGTGCTATATAATCATTCTATTCTCCAAAAGTATAGTGTCAAATCCATCCAAGTACCTTTGCTGTTCTTCTCATAAAACTTTCAAGTGCTTTCTTGCTGACTTCTGTCTTTCCATATATTTCCATGAATTCACTGCTATTGCAGCATATCAATTTCGAATTCTCTACCGTTGTACAAGTCTCAGTATATTTTTCCCCAACAAGTGCTTCCAAGCCAAAAACTTCTGGATTATTATCACTAATCACAAATTCATATAATCCTAACTGGACTTTGATCTTTCCAGATTTCAGCATGTAGATGTACTGTGCTTCCTCTCCCTCTTTTATGATCTCTTGCCCTGGTTCGAATTCAATCGTTTCCACGCAATTTCACCTCTAGTATCTTTGCTATTTTATTGTATCTTCTCCAAATGATGTTACCTTCGTCTCTGTAGATACCTTCCAGTGTTTTTATCGCTTCGTAACAGAATTTTGGTATATCTGAATAGTGTAGGAGTAGTTTTTTTAAAAGTGATTTTGCAACGTATCTGTCGTTAAGCACTATATACACCTTAGCAGCAGTTTCTATCAAAAGCCTTGCTCCTTCTTCCTCTTCTGGAAATTTCTCAATAAAACTTCGGACTAAGTTCACCTTAGTTATAATCTTATCATCATCGAGACTTTCTATGACTCTCAATGCCTCATCTCTGTCATCGGGTAAATCCCCTGCAGAAAGAGTCAGAAGTGATTCAACTTGCTCTAAATACTTATCGATATCTACTTTCTCAAAATTAAAATCATCGAGCACTATATCTTCCAGATCTATCGAGGATTCGAAAATAACTTTTCTTAACTCTATTATCCTCTTAATTATGTTAAGATATTCATCCTCCAAACTAACTTCGATAATCTCTGTTTCTTCTGTTGCAACTATATTTTCTTGTATTGGCTCCTCAAGTAAATATTCAAGAAGTGCGACATAGTCTCCATGACCTAAATCGTGGTACGTCTTGTTTCTTGTCTCACGTACTGTACCTGACACTATTTTGAAAAGGGTTTTTGGAACTTCACCAGCTTTAAAAACAACACCTTCAATCTTCATACTTACCACCTCAAGATTGAAACTAGCCACGCTTAATCTTCAACTTCGGTTTCTTTTTGCCGTCGTCCTTATCCTCAGAAATAAGTTTGAATTCGTCATGAATTGTACTAACTCTTGCAAGCTCTTTCTTCGACTCCTCTTCAGCCTTGTTATCCACACGCCTAAGATTGAGCAAATACGATACAGAAAGTTCATAGGTTCTTATCATCATCTCATTGAACATTTCATACGTCTCTTTCTTGAACTCAAGCACTGGGTCTTTCTGACCATAACTTCTCAACCTGACCGACTCTTTGACGTGCTCGACCTCGTCTAAGTACTGACGCCAGTTTTCGTCCATAACTCTTAAAACTATGAACTTTGCTACACGTTCAAATTCTTCTTGGAATTCTTCCTTCTTAATCTCATACGCCCTTTTTATCTGGTCTATCAAATCTTCCCTGAGAGTGTTCTTATCGTCTATACTCTCTCCGATTTTTACATAATCCTTAACAACCGCAAATGAATCTTTCA
>DPIB01000218.1 GCA_003522805.1 Fervidobacterium sp.
GTCTTCTCGTACCACGGCAATGCTAGTATCCAATCTAGATAAGTTCTTATAACAGTTGCTTCTGGAGCATATGGCGACATTTTCTCCAACCTTTTTAGTTCTGATCGAGCCTTTTCCTTGACGAACTCTGGATAATTCCCCGTTTCAATTCTTTCTTGTAGCTCCTTTATCTCCACATCTTCTTCTCCGCCAAGTTCATCACGTATAACCCTTAGTTTTTCGCGCAAATAATATTCCCTTTGACTCTTTTCTATCCTCTCTTTAACTTTTTGATCCAGCTGTTGTTCTATTTCAAGAAGCTCTGTTTCACGTGCAAGTATATCTAATATTCTCTCCAATCTTGTCGCCGGATGAACTATTTCGAGAAGCTCCTGCTTTTCCTCAATGGTTCCAGGACATAAAGAAGCTGCAATATCTGCAAAAATATCTGCATTGTCAACATCTTCAAGCAGCATCAGTGTTTCTAACGGTATCTTTCTCGAATACTGGACGTACTTATGCAATTCTTCCTTTACCATTCGCATCAACGCAATAAGTCGTTTCGACTTACTGTATCTTGCCCTTAGTACTTCAATTTCAAACCTAAAGAATTTATCCCCTGTATTCCTCAAGAATTTGGCCCTAGCAATGCCTTCAACTAAGACCTTAAAAGTGCCGTCCGGAAGTTTACCAACTTGTATAATCCTAACAACAGTACCTATCTTGTACAAATCCTTTTCCGTCGGATTCTCGACTGTTGGGTCTTTTTGGTTGACTACGAATACAAGCTGATTGGTTCTCTCCAGTGCTTCTTCGAGGGCCATGAGAGAGTATTCTCTTCCGACATAAAAAGGGACAACAGTGTTTGGGAATATCACTATATTACTACGCATTGCTATTGCTGGTAGTTCATTTGGTATGGATATTCTTTCTTCTCTGCTTTTCTTAGCTTCCTTTTCCAATCTACTGAATTTGGGTTTCGAACTTTCTGGTTTATTATCCTGAACCTTTTTATTTGATGCCTTCTCATTCGATTTTTTCGGCAATTTCTAAGCACCTCCTAATCCTATCGAGTACATTCCCTCTTGCTTGAACTGAGACCTTTCTACGAAATTCGTCGAAATGTTCAAAATGCACATTAATGACTTCATCTTTGAAAAACTCTCTTAGTCGTTCTCCCCACTCTATGATAAATATACCATCTCCATCCTCTAGCTCGCTTTCCAGCACATAGAATATCTCTTCCATGCTACCTAGTCTATAAGCATCTACATGAAAAACAGTCTTCTCGCATACATATACGTTCATCAATGTAAAAGTTGGACTCGTAACTACCAACGGATTACAACCAAGCCCTTTAACAATTCCCCGAGTGAAAGTGGTTTTGCCTGAACCTATTTCACCAGATAGGATAACTATGTCACCCTCATTCAGACATCCTGCCAATCTTTCTGCAGTTTTTGTGAGCTCTTCTTGACTTATGATTCCCAGTTCAATGCACGGTTCACAGCCTGTTTCCACCTTTCAAATTCCTCCTCACGCTCCTGCTTAGGTGTGAAAATCCTGTCTATTTTTCTTATCTCCTTGAGTTTTTCCTTGTTGGTCAAGCCCAAGGCAATTGCTGAAAGGCTTGCCGCACCAAGGGCTGTTGTTTCTCTGTTGATTGGCCTCTCAACAACTGTTTTGACAGCGTCAGAAAGGATTTGCATAACCAGGTCATTTTTAGAGACCCCTCCATCTATTTTCAGAGTGTTTATATCTAGCCCACTCTCGATCTTCATCAGATTAACGAGTTCTGCTACGGAAAAGGCAATACCTTCAAATGCTGCGTAAATTATATGCCTTTTATCAGAACTTGGCGTAAGACCTATTATCAATCCTCTTGCAAATGGGTCCCAATACGGGGCTCCTAATCCGGTTAAGGCTGGAACAAAATATATCCCTCCATTGTTTCCAACTTGAAGTGCTAGGTCTGTCAGTTCAGTACTGTTTTTACCAAATCCAAGATTCTTCGTCATGTAACTGATCAATGTCCCAGTTGTAAATACACTTCCTTCGAGCGCATATACAATCTCGTCTCCTATTTTCCAACCAATAGTACTCAACAAATTATGTCTTGACTTGATTATTTCTTCTCCAGTGTTCATAAGGATGAAGCTACCAGTACCTAAAGTACATTTTACATCACCCTTATTGTAAGCAGTTTGGCCAAACAATGCAGATTGTTGATCTCCAATCAATGATGCGACAGGTATTCCATCTGATGTTTCACCAACGTACTGTGCAGTATCTACAAGTTCCGGAAGAAATTCATGCTTCACGTTGAACAGCTCAAGTAAATCGTCATCCCAATCCAACGTATGGATGTTAAAGAGCATAGTTCTTGAAGCATTCGAATAATCGGTGACATGCCTTCCCGTCAATTTCCACGCCAAGAAAGAATCTATTGTACCAAACCTTAAAGTACCTTTGTTATACGAATTCTTAACAGATTCAACGTTATCTATCAGCCATTCCATTTTCGTTGCTGAGAAGTAAGGGTCAACGACCAATCCCGTTCTCTCCTTTATCGCACTTCCATAATTCTGCCTTAGGAAAGTTGAACGATTTGAGGTTCTTCTACATTGCCAAACAATTGCATTATATAGGACTTCTTTCGATACACTGTCCCATGCAATTATAGTTTCCCTTTGATTAGTTATTCCAAGTGCTCTTATTTTCTCACTTCTAGATTGCGCAACTCTTTTACATTCCTCAAGCACTTCCTGAACAGTTTGCCAGATCTCTTCGGGATTGTGTTCAACCCATCCCTCTTTTGGGTAGTACTGCTTGAATTCTCTCCTTGCTTCGTGAACTATCGCAAAGTTATCATCAAAAAGTATTGCCCTTGTACTCGCAGTGCCCTGATCCAATCCAATATACACATCAATCACCCCTTAATTAGAGGTTTCTATTTCCTTAGTATTCTTAGTATCCCTATATTATGTAACCAATAACTTTCTTATCATCAAGATCGATAAATTATTTGAAGAATTTTCCTATCAGGTTTAGAACCACTGTGAGAATAATACTTAGAATAATCATCGTAGTAATCGGAAAAATGAAAACAAAATCCTTCTTCTTTATAACGATGTCACCGGGCAACCACTTGAAATTACTCATCCTCGATATCATTAATATCATCAAGCCCATTATAATAGTCGTTACGCCTACCATGATCAATAATTTTCCAATTTCCCGCATTTTCTCCCTCCTTAAAATACGAAAAAGGAAGAGCAACCATCTCACCATCATCAGTTTGGAGCGTAACTCGCAAGAGGAATACGTTGACCGTGATTACTTTGGCTATCTTACCTTCATAATAGATGGTTGAACCTTCGTCAGGGATATTCTCAAGCGCATCGACATAGAAATCATGCTCGTACATCAAACAGCATAATAACCTACCACATGGACCTGTTATTTTAGACGTGTTTATCATCATTTGCTGACGTTTTGCGTGTTTTAACGTTATACTATCGAAATCTCTCAGAAAATATGAGCAACAACTCTTCATACCGCAAAGTCCCAACCCTTTTATAAACTTCATTTCATCTCTAACGCCAACTTGCCTAAGCTCGATTCTTGTCTTGAATTCCTTGGCTATATCTTTTACCAGCTCACGAAAGTCAACACGCGTTTTTGAGCTAAAATATATGACCAACTTGCTTCTGTCAAATATGTACTTCGACTGCAATATTTTCATTGGCAAATTGTGCTTCTTGGCTAACTCTATTGTCACTTCTCTCGCTTTCGACGCTATTTTCTCGTTCTCCTTGATTATCATTAGATCTTCTTCCGTCGCCTTTCGAATAATTGGTCTTATCTCATAATCTACATCATCTATAGTGACATCTTTTGGGCCTAGAAGAACTTTACCATAGTCTGTTCCAAACTCGCTCAATATAATCGCATGATCGCCATATCCAAAAACTTCTCCATTATCAGCGTAGTAAACTATCTTTCCCATCGGTACCAACTCAATTCCATAAACTGTTGCTTGAAAACTCATAAGTTTTCACCTCTGATTCCCAAAAGTAGAGTATGATAAGTAAGGCCATAGTTAAAATTCGCAAGCTTGCTTTTTTGAATTTCGTCGCATACTTTCAGATATTCGATCTTTTCCTCTATCCTAATTTCGTCTCGGTTGAAGAACAACCAAGCGATAACTTTGGCAAATTTTCTTAAGAAGTCGAAATCGTTCAATTTAGACATTCTTGAGATAAACTTGACATATTCTTTGATATCTTTCTGAAGATATTTTTCGATAAGTTCTTTTATACTCATGATCTGATTGAGTATATCTTCCGACTCGAATACTTCCTCTTCAGGAAGTATTTCGTAATCACCTGATAACAACCTTTCTTCAAATTCAGAATTCCACAAGACAAGATATCTTTCAAAATCATTTAATCGCTCCGATTCCGGAACAAATTTCACAAAAATTCTTTGAACCCTGCTCTTGACAGTTGGGAGTAGTGAATTCCAACGAGTTGTTATCAAGATTATCATCGAATAACTTGGGGGCTCTTCCAATGTTTTCAAAAAGGCATTTGCTGCTTCTTGAGTCATCTTATCTGCTTCGTATACCACGATTATTTTTGAATCGCCTTGTGGGGAAAAAGTTAGGAAATCGATGATCTTGCGTATTTCCTCTATTCCGATGTTATTATCTGGCCTTATGCTTAACACATCGTAAGGATCGTTTAAGCTAATAACATCTGTCATCAGCTTTTCAGCATAGGATATATTATGTGTAACTATGCAGAACGATTTACCAGGTTTTAAACCTGCTAAGTCACTCTTTGTAGTGTTTAATTCCAACGAAACACCTCCGTTTGTAATCTATTAGAGTTTCAGATGATATGGACTCAAAACAAACTGAATTCCTATTTTCATGCGTTATGTTTATGCCTATTTCCATTGTTTTATTATATCACATGTTCGACCAATTGGGCAGTGTGTGGTATAATTTCGTTAGATTAGTAGGAGTTACTACAAAGAGAGTGGTAGAAAAGTCAAAGGACTTAATGTTAGAAAGGGGGGAAGAGCACATTCCTCTCCATCTTGTAGAAGGAGGAGTCTCCTGTGCTCGATTTTAATGAAGGGGTTCAGTAACCAATCATTCGTTGAAAAGATAGACAAAAGCATCGGAATAATCATAGATGAACTCATCGACATCTCTCCTGAGCATACAAAACATCTCATAGAAGGATTAAAAGAGTTTGTGCTAAGACCTGGGAAAAGGATAAGACCCGTATTATTGATTTTATCATACCAAGGATACGGTGGTAGCAATATAGATGATGCCATTCTTTTTGGATCGGCTATAGAGATTATGCATTCATTTTTGCTTGTTCACGACGATATAGTAGATGAATCTGAAATAAGACGGGGTGAGCCAACACTACATAAATTGTATGAAGGCACATATAAAAGGCAAAAGCTCGGTAAAGATCTAGCACTTACAGTTGGTGATATCGTTGCATTTTACGTTATTAGGATTATCGGCAAACTTGATGTAGGGGTCGATGTTTTGAAAAGGTTGATAAGAGTTTTCTCAGACTGTTACGTAAAAACTGGATACGGACAACTTTTGGATATCTTATATAGTTCAAATATTGACCAGGATGTCTTAAGAACAAATATTCCAGAAGAGATATGCCTCCTAAAGACTGCTTATTATACATTTGTTTATCCCATGCTATTTGGTTATATATTGAGTGGAAGTGAAAAAGGCGAAGAGAAAAAAATAGTTTCACTTGGTGAAAAAATAGGTGTTGCATTTCAGTATCGTGACGATTTGTACGGTATATTTGGTGGTGAGGCAAAGAGTGCAAACGACATATCGGAGGGCAAATATACGGTACTTGTGAAAAAGTCTGCGGAATGCCTCGAACCAAAAGAACAGGCGAAGTTTATAAGTATTTTGAATAAACATGATAAGAGTGAAAGTGACATCAAGTATGTAAAGAGTATCATAATAAACTCAGGGTCCGTTGAATGGTTGAAAGAGCAAATAACAAGATTGGTAAAAGAGAGTATCGAGGAACTAGATGAATTAAGTATCTTTCAAGACTCTAAACAAGAACTGGAGAATACATTCGTCGAGATCTTGAAATTGCCCGTCTAATCTCCACTCTTGTACTATTTGCTATGCATCAAGTACAATTCAAAGTTCAAAACAATTCGAGGAAGCCTTGAGAGCAACTATGAGAGCAATTAGGGGTGATAAATAATGGCAGATTTTCCAGTTCAATATAAAAATCCTGGACCAGAAGTTGAGTTAAAAGTAAGACGAGGATATCCACTTTTAGGTGCAACTCCTGATGAAACAGGTGTGAATTTCGCAATATTCTCAAGAAACGCAGATAATGTTGTTTTAGAGCTTTATCAGAACTACTACGATATCGGCCCATCTCATGTGTTTTACTTAGACCCAACGAAGAACAGAACAGGAGATATATGGCATATATATGTTTACAATGTGGGGCATGGTCAGTATTATGGATGGCGCGTAGATGGGTTATACGACCCCATCAACGGTAAACGATTCAACAGGAATAAATTGCTAATAGATCCTTATGCAAAGGCAGTAACCACCTTTTTCGACTGGGATGATGAGGCAGTATACGGATATGATAGGACTTCACCGTTACTAGACTTGTCGTTTTCTACACTCGATTCGGCGAGAAGCATGATACGTTCCATAGTCATAGACGACTCGAAGTACGATTGGGATGACGATAAACAGCCACACATACCTTGGAATGAGGCAATTATCTATGAAATGCATGTAAGATTATTTACGATAAGTGAAAGCTCAAATACTAAATATCCTGGCACATTTCTTGGAATAATTGAGAAGATCGATCATCTTAAGGAATTGGGTGTTACTACTATTGAATTGATGCCGGTTTTTGAGTTCAACATCAACTCAAATCCAAATATAAACTCTCTAACTGGTGAAGAATTGAAAGATGTATGGGGGTACAATCCACTGAATTTTTTTGCAGTTACTGGGAATTATTCTGTTGGTCTAAAATTGGGAGAGCAAGTCTTTCTATTCAAGGATTTCGTAAAAGAACTACACAAGAATGGTTTTGAAGTGATACTGGACGTTGTTTACAACCATACTGGTGAGGGAAGTGAAAAAGGGCCGACATTATGTTTCAGGGGAATTGATAACGAAGTATACTATATGCTGAATCCAACAAACAAACGTTACTATGCTAATTACTCAGGTTGCGGTAACACCTTGAATTGTAACCACGCAGTTGTTAAGGAGATGATAATCAACAGTTTAAGATATTGGACAACAGAAATGCATGTGGACGGTTTTAGGTTTGATCTTGCATCGATTCTAGGTCGTACACATGATGGCAGATGGATTGGGGACCTGTCTTTACTCAAGGATATTGCTGAAGACCCGATAGTTGGTAGGTTAAAGCTCATAGCAGAGGGTTGGGATGCTGCAGGTGGATATTATCTCGGATTATTTCCTGAAGGATGGGCAGAATGGAATGGTAAATACAGAGATTGTGTGAGAAGATTTATCAGGGGAGACAACGGAATTATCGAAGAGCTGATGCTAAGAATATCTGGTAGCCCCGATTTATACCACAATAGAAAGCCACATACCAGCATAAACTTTATCACATGTCATGATGGTTTCACGATGAGAGACTTGGTATCGTATAACCAAAAGCATAATGAAATGAACGGTGAAAACAATGAAGACGGTGCTTCTGAAAACTTCAGTCATAATTGGGGAGTTGAGGGTGATACAGATAATCCAGAGGTCAACAAAATAAGGAAGCAACAGATAAAGAATTTCTTCTCAATCCTTATGCTTTCTCATGGTACACCCATGCTTTTGATGGGTGATGAGATGTACAGAACCCAAAAAGGGAACAACAATGCCTACTGTATCGATGATGAGACAACATGGGTTGATTGGACACTAAAAGAAGAGCACGAAGAAATATTCAGATTTGTTGAAAAGATAATTAAGTTCCGAAAATTCCATCCGGCTTTGAAAAGGGAGTGCTTCTTTCAAAAATACGACAAATTCGGAAATGTTATTACCGATATAACATGGCATGGAACAGAGCCTTTTGAACCAGACACTAGCTATACCTCCCATTCTATTGCTTTCATGATATCAGGTTTTGAACCATTAAAGGGTGTGATAATCGACAATGATATATACGTTATTTTAAATCAGTGGAAGGAACCACTTCGGTTTATACTACCACCAATTCATGCAAGAAGTTGGCACAGAGTCGTTGATACAAGTTTGGCATATCCTGATGATTTTCTCAACATACCTGAAAAAGTTGAGAATCATTATATAGCTAAACCTTATAGTACTGTTATTTTTATATCTTTCTAAGAACGTAACTAATACTAATTAAGCAGTCAAGAAGGATCGAGGAGGCATAGACTATGATACAAGTAGTGGGAATTGCTTTATTTATCGCAGGCATTTACATCAACATCAAGGTTAATAATATATTCATATCCAAGTTAGTCCAACTATTTGTACTGATATCCTTGGGGTATACTCTTAAGAACCAGTTTATCATCGTCCTCTTTACAGTTTTTCTATTGATATCAAGAAACCTATACACACCTATTGGGATTGAATTAATTGATGACCTAAAGAGATTCTTATTTGCTAAGACGATGTTAAGGAATACCACGTATTTAATGCTTGTTATAACAGGTGGAATATTCGTAGGATTTTCATTGCCTGCTGTAAAGAGTTATTCTGTAACAATTATAATCACAACTGCTGTTGCGTTACTGCTGATATACGTAGTAGAGCTCTCGAACTATAAAAGCTTTGAAGAGAAGATAAAAAGGGCCAGTGAGAAAAGCACCGACCCAATTGAAGCAATTAAATACGCATATGAACTCATGCATCCACTATCACAGGCAAACATCGAGGAAACGATCAAAAATAGAGTTGAACTATTCGCGAGTTTAAGAAATAGGGATTCAGAGAAATCGAGTGTAGAAAAGCAGTCACCACATACAAAGGACCTTAGATAGGTTCTGGTAGCGGTCCTACGCTTCGATAACAAACTCCATTTCTACAGTTGCACCCTTTGGCAAGGCTTTTACACCGACTGCACTACGTGCTGGATATTCATCTACATAGTCTTTGAAAACGCGTCCATATGTCTCATTTATTCTTGGGAACTCATCGAGCTGTGTGGTAAAGATCGTTGACTTGACAACGTTGCTCAATGAAAGTCCAATCTCGGAAAGCATTGCCGAAAGGTTTCTCAGTATCTGTTCCACTGCTTTTGAAACATCGTCAGTTATGATTTCTCCAGTCTCTGGAATGATAGGCAATATTCCAGAAAAGAAGATCAGATTTCCCGACTTTACTGCAGAAGAATACGGCCCAACAGCCTTTGGTCCCTTTTCGAATCTTAATACCTCCATATCAAAACCTCCTTCTCCCACGGCATAGATTCTTTAAACCATCCCACCACCTGTAGAGGTGGGGGATTTCGAAAGAAGTTTGGTCAAACGAACCTTATTCTTTCAGGCT
>DPIB01000235.1 GCA_003522805.1 Fervidobacterium sp.
TACACATTGGCACTCTACATGATCAAAAAAACAGGGAAATGGGCTGAAATTCACGATGAAATCAGTAGGCAAATCCTAAATTCATCGAAAATCATAAAACAGATAATACAAGATCAAAAGATCGAGCAGATGTCTGATCTTTACAAAAATTACAACCACTTCATGTACGTAGGCAGAGGAATAAACACTGCAACGGCAATGGAAGGTGCGTTAAAGCTCAAAGAAATCAGCTACATAAACGCAGTCGCATATGCAGCTGGAGAACTAAAACACGGGCCGATTGCACTATTAGATCCAACGTTCCCTGTCTTTGCCATAGCGCCAAAAGATAGTTTGTACGAAAAGATGAGAAGCAACATAGAAGAATCCAAAGCACGTAATGCAAATATAATCACAATTGCAACTGAAGGTGACAAAGAAATAGAGCGAATTTCAAATAATGTTATATATATACCACAAATCAACGAAGATCTATATCCACTCATAATTGCACCAGTCATCCAATTGTTTGCTTACTACATAGCTGACAAAAGGGGATACGACCCGGACAAACCGAGAAACCTTGCAAAGAGCGTAACGGTGGAATAGTAATTCACTGGGCTAAAAATATTTTGAATGCCCCGGTACGATACTGGGGCATTTTCTGAAAAATGAATCATTTATTACTTATATTACTTATTTCGTTCAAAACTCATTACAACTGAGCTAGACAGTTGCTCGAATCCAATTTCTCGATAGATCTTGTTTGATGTAGGATTGGCAAGGTCTGTGAACAATGATACTGTTTGATAACCTGAATTGAGCAAATGTTCTGTTAATGCTGTTACTACGTTGGTTGCATATCCTCGATTCCTTTTTTCAGGTGGAGTATATACCCAACTAATTGCTGCATTTGTCTTTGTTGGTCTCGTAATTCTTGCCATCGATACCGGTTGTCCATCAGCAACCCAAAGATATAGCTGTTTCCGGTCAATTGCTCCCCGTACAAGTTGTACTGCTTCTTCTTTGGAAACAGGAAGAAATGTATCGTCTCCAAATTGCACAAACCATTCGTATAGCCAGTCTGCATCTTTTTCGGTTGCCATTTCTAGTTGTCCGTGACCAAAGTCTGCCCATTTTTTCAAATGTCTCAACCCATAGACTCCTTGTAGCATCTTCACATAAGTTTCGCAACCCAATTTCTCAGCCATCTTCTCAGCGAGTAACTCAACTACACACTTCTCGCCAACTATCTCGTTCACATTCACCAAGTGCTTGTATAGTTTATCAGCAACTTGTGCTATTTCTTGCGATGAAATCTCTGATAGTTTTGACACGATCAGTTGATATTGATTGGTCTGGAGTAACACGAATAGTGGTATTCCATCCCTCGATACTGTAGCCATGTAGAGAGGAATACGACCTGGTGCAAGATTAAGCAAGACTCCCAACGGTAGGTTGTTCTTAATTTCATCAGATTCTAGAAGTGGGACAACATCTTGCTTAAACAGGTCAAAGTCTGAATATCTGAGAAATTCGATCATTCCTTTACCACCTCCCATCAAGCGCCTATTATCGTAGGTTCGACCTTGTATCTTACCATTTATGAGTAATAAAAAGGGTAAATAGTGGTTGACTCCACATTTTGGGTTCGTAACCAATACGGTATTTTGATGACATAACGTGTTTATTGACATTGAACATTTTTTATAATATCATATATTGAATAAATGTATATCGTGATGTTGTATTTTGTCAAAAAATAACAGAACGAGAATATAAGATATCGAAACAATCAAGTCAAGAAACGAGGAGGAAAAGTATGGCACAGAAGTTTTGTTCTTTTTGCGGTAGGTCATCGGACAAAGTTGAAAAATTGATAGCAGGTCCGGGGAACGTATACATCTGTAGTGAATGTGTAGAGTTGTTCCATGACATACTACAGAGTGACAAGAAATTGAAACCAATGGCAGTTAGTTCAAAAGACAAGAGAGATATTCCTACGCCATCTCAAATAAAGAGCGAACTGGACAAGTATGTTATCGGTCAAGAGAGGGTAAAGAAGATACTTTCCGTGGCAGTTTACAATCACTACAAGAGAGTGTTTTTCGGGAAAGATACAAGCGACGTAGAGATCGAAAAGTCAAATATAATTCTCATAGGTCCGACAGGTAGTGGTAAGACGCTTATGGCAAGAATTCTTGCACGTATACTCGATGTGCCGTTTGCCATAGCTGATGCTACACCATTAACGGAAGCAGGCTACGTAGGTGAGGATGTTGAGAATGTTGTACTCAGGCTCTTGGAAGTTACGAACTTTGATATAGAGAGAGCGCAATATGGGATAATCTACATAGACGAGATAGATAAGATCGCAAGAAAGTCCCCGAATCCCTCTATAACGAGGGATGTAAGTGGTGAAGGTGTTCAAAAAGGTCTACTGAAGATCGTTGAAGGAACGATTGCAAATGTCCCACCACAAGGTGGTAGAAAACATCCATATCAAGAATTCATAAAAGTTGATACGACGAACATACTGTTCGTGGTTGGTGGTGCTTTTAACGGGCTTGAGGAAATAATAAAGAGAAGAATTGAAGGAAGTACTATGGGATTCAACGCACCGGTGAAAAGCAAAGAAGAAATGAGGTTGGGCGACATACTGAAATATGTCACACCAGATGATCTTGTTGAGTACGGACTGATGCCAGAATTTGTCGGTCGATTCCCAGTGATAGGAACTCTAGATGATCTGAGCATAGAAGACCTCATTAGAATACTGAAAGAACCGAAAAATGCCGTGTTAAAACAGTACAAGAAACTCTTCGAAATAGACGGTGTGAGTTTAGAAATCACAGAAGAAGCACTATATGCTATTGCAAAAGAAGCACTCAGGCGTGGTACTGGTGCAAGGGCACTAAAAAGTGTGTTCGAAGAAGTTATGATCGATATCATGTTTGACATACCAGATTTAAAGGCAGTTGAGAAGGTTATAATCACTGAAGACTGTGTAACGAAGAAGGAAAAACCGCAGGTCTTCATGAAGGAATCTGCATAATGCTAGAATTATCGACAGTTGCGTGGTTGAGGTCCGGTGATTTTGACATATGATCGTTTTGGGCATAGAGACAAGTTGTGATGAGACATCTGTTGCATTAGTGGAAGACAATAGTGTAATAGAAAATTTAGTATATTCCCAAATACCGACACATAGGAAATTCGGCGGGGTCGTACCAGAAATAGCTGCACGGGAGCATTTGAAAAAGCTCCCAATTCTTTTTTCTGAACTAGTAGATCGAACTAATATCAGAATGGAAGAGCTGGATGGCATAGCTGTGACAAAGGGACCTGGATTGATAGGTGCGCTACTTGTGGGTGTGTCATTTGCTAAAGGACTAGCTCTGAGATATAGAAAGAAATTGGTTGGAGTAAATCATATCATCGGACATGTATATGCAAACTATCTGGCATATCCTGAACTGAAACCGCCATACATAGTTTTGATGGTTTCAGGTGGGCATACTCTAATATTTAACGTGTTGAACTCTGAAGACATGAAAATAATCGGTCGCAGTGTTGATGATGCTGCTGGCGAGGCATTCGATAAAATTTCGAGATTACTAGGTCTCGGCTATCCGGGTGGTCCTGAGATAGATTACTATGCAAGAAAAGGAAATCCAAATGCCTTTCCTTTCACAAGGCCAAAGATTTACGATCCAGATTTCGATTTTAGCTTTTCTGGGCTGAAGACGGCAGTACTTTACGAAATACACCGTCTGAAGAAGGTAGGCTACACCGAAGAAACGTTGCCAATTAACGATCTAGCAGCTAGTGCTCAAGAGGCGATACTCGATGTCTTGCTACACAAAGTCACTAAAGCAGCAAAGGAAAACAACGTGAAAAGCATAGTGTTCGCTGGAGGGGTGGCAGCTAATAGCAGACTGAGACAAAAGATAGACGAATTATCTAAACACTTCAATTTCTATTTGCCTCCACTAGAATACTGTTCCGACAATGCAGCAATGATAGCAAGAGCTGGTATCGAAAGGTTGAGAAAGGGCAACGATGATGGTCTTAGTATAGAACCTTCACCAAATTTCTTTGAAATGATGATGGAAAGAACATAGAGTAGAAGAGTAAAAAACGGAGAGGGAACATCAAATTTGGAATAGAGTTCATGAGGTTTAAGGGTAGGTAAAGAAAAATCGATGAGGTGTCAAATGCTCGAAGTAGATGCAGAGAAATTCAAGAATATCTTGAAAAAGGCTGATAAGGTATGCGGTACATTGGAACCTTCAAATAGAAAAGTCCTCTTCTTTGTTGAAGAGAATGAGATCTATGTAATGGCATCCGATGGTTGTCTTACTGGCTTTTTTGAACTTTCACCTATCTATCTTCCAAAGCCTTTCCCCGCATTCGAAGCACCACTCGATGTTGTGAAACAATTCCTATCTGAATTGTACGGCAAAGTAATCTTCTCCTACCAAAACGGTATCTTGTCGTTGAAATGCCAAACTGAAATTCTTCAACTAAAGGTAGGGTACGTGCAACCCCAAAATGGTGAAGAACTTCACTTGCCGAAGAAAGAATACGAAAATGGTGAAGATATCGTAAGAATCTCGAAAAAGAAATTCCTCGCAGAGCTTGATTTAGTCTCCGGCTATTTGGAAGAAGGGAACTACATAGATATCTTCTATTCTGGTAACTATTTCGAACTCCTTTCTCAGCACTCTGGAATAGTCTCTTACGCCAGGATCAAGAGTAACCTTACCAAGGAAAGTGATGCAAGCTTCTTATCAGAATCGATAAGTATTCCATTCGTATCGGCAAGGCATATGATCAAGACAATGGAGATGGAAGAAACTGAAGATTTGAAAATCTTGTTCCAAGAATCGGAGAAAGGAATGCACATAATCGGTGAGAGTTTTTATACAATCCGAGGTGACACCCCAAGTGAATCTCCGGAAAGGATAAGGCAGTTATGTGCTAAGGCAAGTCCAGATTGCAGAATACTCACGAACCAACTGCAAAAAGTACTGCGCCGTGCACTTTTGGCAGGACGGTTCTCAGATATCGAAATTTACACTCGCTCTGACCAGATAGTAGTTGTTTCACGTTACAGTTCTATTGCATACAAGGGCACGCTAGAAGTAGAATGCAAAAACGATTTCTCCATAAAAACAAAAGCCTATCTATTGCGTAGCGCAATAAATAGGCTTGGAAGCCAAAATCTGATAATCTCTGTGGTCGATAAATTCGTAATCATAGCCTCACCATCACTCACCAGATTTCTGATCCTCGGGAATAAGAGGGTTCAGTAAAGAACCAAGAGAACTTATAGTATTCAACATGTCGAGTACCTTCATCGATTCCGTCCTATCAACATACACTTCGGATAGCTCTTTCCCACCCAGACTTTTGTAAATCATATCAGAAACACTCTTTAAGTCAGTTCTAGCAGCCTTCAATGCATATTCCTGCAGTAGCATCTCCCTGAACCAGCTCTCCCCAAACCCTTCTTGCAAGAAACCACTCTTTGGAACAGTGTCGTACATCTTCTTGAATACTTCGTACACATATATGGAGGCAAATTCCTCTGATGCCTTCTTCAATTGCTTTTGATATTCTTCAGAACTTGTGTTGACAGAAGACACACTCTTTGATAAAGGGATCGCACCATTTACACTCGAACTATCCATACTCATGTAGATCACCTCACATCACTTTCAGCTGTGCGAAGATCACACCGGCTTTGTAGAGTTCCTGTACTACTGCGATTACATCTTGAGGTGTGGCGCCAAGTGACTTCAAAGCAGTAACGAGATTCCCTATAGTTGCTTGTTTATCACCAAGTTGACCATTTGTGATGATGATGACGAAATTGCCATAAGAAAGCACAAAGTCTGATATTGCAACCTCACCACCAAACACGACTGTCCCTGTCCGTTCATTTATGACTATCTGCGTGACTGTATCCATCGGCACTTCGATCTCCTCAACCAATGCCAAAAATGAGATGACATCATCTGAAAAAACGTTGGGGATATTTACTTTTACACTTGATGCATCCACTGCTTTCGCTATGTTAACACCGAATTTCTGATTTATCGCAAGGGCAGTTCTAGCAGCCGTTGTTATATCAGGCTTATTCAGAAGTATCGTAACAGCACTGCCATCAACTATCTTTGTAGGAATTTCATTCTCGACGATAGCACCTTCTGGTATGTAGCCAACTAATGGAAACCGTTTCTGCAAATTCGTGGTCCCCTTTACGTCTTCACCACCAACAGAGACAGGCCCTTGAGCCACCGCATAGACATTCCCATCTGCCCCATAAAGAGGTGTTTGAACTAACACACCGTTCTTCAGACTCTTTGCATCGTTTATGCTTGCAATTTCAACATCTAATCTCATGCCCGGTTTATAGAATGCAGGAATATCTGCTACAACCATAACGAGAGCAACGTTCTTACTTTTCAACGCATTCTGATCTACAGTCACTCCAAAGTTCTTCAACATATTTGCCAAGAGCGTAGAATTAAGCGTCCCACTATCACCTGTCCCGTTCAGACCAACCACAAGTCCAACACCAAAAAGCTGATTATCACGTGCACCCCTGAATTTTGCAAAGTCCTTTATCCTGACATTTGCACCAAATGAAAGAGATATGTTCACAATGAGTAAAAGTATTATAAACCTCTTCAATGTTAGCAATCTCAATGATGGTTTCATCATATCAACAGTGCCTCCATTTCACTCTCATCGTTTATTTGGGAACTTTGCAAGACTACTTGAACAGCCCGACTATTGAAGAAAGTATCATCCCAAGCCAAGAACTCTCTTGTGGATCATCTTGGAATACTACCTTACCATTCTCCCATATCTTTGCATCGATGAGATCCGTTGAATTTACAACATTGCCCGTACCAATCGATTGGGGATGTACCCATCCTGTGATTATGATCTCTCTTAAATCGTTTCCTACCTTGATTTGCTTTTTACCTTCCAAGAAGAGTTTTCCCGCCTCATCTACTTGCTTAACAACCGCGGTAAGTTCCAACACAGCATTAGCTTGGCTCTTGTTATCTCTTTTGTCTGTATCAGAGCCATTGGTTGGTAAGTATTTGCTCAGATCTATTCCCATCAATTTCGTACCTGAATTTATGGCATTCACAAAGGCGTTGCTCAGTGAATTGACTTGAGAGGAAGTGGAGATCCTTGGTGATTCATACACAACAATCGTAACATAATCACCAACACGTGACGGCTTATAAGTTCCTAAGATGTTCTGAAACTGTGGATTTTTCGAATTAGTGTACAAAGAATCACAGAAAGCAATCAGAGAAACAAATATCAAAACACTGCTTATGAATTTCCTACTCATCCTTTCACTTCCCTTCTAAAACTTTTACCGTACCATCTTCCTTAACTATGCCACTTATGATCGAGCCACTATCAAGATTTTTGATACGTATCACATTACCCACATAACCGTTCTCCAATGCCTGTGCAATGACTGACACACTTATGCCACCGATGTTGCTGTAAGCCTTTGTTATCTGTCCTTTAACTATCATCGGCACTTCCGACAGATATCTCATATCGATTAACTCATCTTTTGAAAAGACCTTGGTTGTCATCATCGGAAGATCTTCTTCAAAAACTGGAACTTTTGTCAGGGAGTATATGTTAACTTCCTCATATTTCACATCGTTTATACCGATGATTTCTCCCTTCTCTATTTTTCTATTAGCTACTGCCACTTTCCTTAACAGACTTGCACTGTACTGTAAGACGAGGTAACCGACGGTTCGTCCATTTTTTGTCAATGTTATCCTTACAAATGGAGATGACTTACTGTATGCATGAACAGAGACGGAGTAGCTATCATGCTCGATGATTTTCCCGGAGGATGATTTCAGAGTAAAGATGGTATCGCCAGGGTAGTGTTCGTACAGTCGTTCAAGAATTATCTCGTCGATCTTGTCGTCGGAGATGATATTCACTTTCGTCTCACTTGATGTCCCCTTTTCGCTTCTTGCCTCTATCACAACAGGCACATCATCGATAGGCACATCGACAAGCCCGACACGCTTTTTCAATAGGTTTAGTAGATACTTCTTGCTTAGCGATATTGAGCTGTTACTGGGTACGTAAGCGACAACTATCTTCTCTAGAATTTCATTCGGTATATCCGTCTCATCGATCATATCACTCATCAAAACAGGACCGCCAAATGTTGTGACATTTGACTTGAATATAGCGAATGCCGGATAGACATATGATACCGTATTGAGAATAATAAATACTATGAATACCTTGGTTAGTTTGCTCACAATACTAGAATGGTTCAACATTTCACCCCTTTGAACTTTCTAAAAACTCAAGTCAGTTTGTCCTGTTTTATTATACTATAGGCATGCTGTATTTCCCTTATGTAGTCTCCTCAAAATAAAGAGAGCCCTACTCCTAGAGCTCTCTCTGCATCTTTGTTTCTACTTGTCTACTTGCGTCAAAAACAGCGAAACTGCCTTAAACTACCCGCCACCTTAG
>DPIB01000136.1 GCA_003522805.1 Fervidobacterium sp.
TATCAACTGATACATCTGGCACACATTAGTGCGGACAATTAAATTTGTGAGCCTGATGGCTCTACAGTGTAGAGGCTGCTTAGACCATCCTAGGAGAATAAGGGTCGTTTGACCAAACTTCTTTCGAAATCCCCCACCTCTATAGGTGGTGGGATGGTTTAACATTGTCACTTCCTTGCCTCGATAATTTTCCAGCTCAGCGGTGCTATCTTGTTATTTTCGAATTCCTTCGGATCTTCGGTGTAGTTTACGCACAAATAATCCCCACTTTCGTACTTTACTACGACGAATCCCTCTTGCAATGTGCGTCTGTCTACTATCTTTTGCCCTAAGAACCTGCTCAATGCAGAGTTGATTTCTTTGTATATATTAATTATCTCCTGTTTCCAATCGTAGAACTGCGATGAATATATGTCACTGATTCCGGTATCTTTCAATTCGAAGTTGTTGATTTCTGTCAAGATAAAAGATGGATAAGCACCGTATTCTATGCACTTCAAAACATCCTCACGTGAATAGAAACTCAAATTCATAGGAGGCGCAAAGTATGGAACACTTCCTTTAAGAATGATCTGCAAAAATGGTACAGTATCTGTTAAAAATAGGTATTGACCGTTGTTCACTGGTATGTCGAAAATTGCATCTGCATACTGCCAAGCGTAGTCATGAGGTGCCTTCATGGCAACGAAGTTCAGATTATCCTGTAACTTCTCGAACGCCTTCAACGATTGGTTCTTGATGTAATCTCTTGGATAGCTATTATCGTATCTATTGTCACTGTACAATGTGGATGCAAAATCCAAGAGTGCAACATTTTCGATCGAGTTTTTCTTGTAGAATGCTATCTTCTGTGTCAACTTTTCTATAGCCAGATATGCGTTGAAATAGTATGTCTTGTTGAATAGTATTGTCTTATCATCCTTTTCTTCCAAAATGGGTGCTTGTGATAGATTTATACCGACTTCGTATGCTCGAAGGTTCAACTGTCTTTCTGTAACTTTCTTGAATGCGTCAACAAAATACAACTTTATGTTTTCAGCTCTTGAAAATTCAAAAAGCTTCTTCCTTTGCTCGGCATTGAAAACCTTGTCTTCAAATCCGTACTCCGAGATTTTGTAACCGCTCTTTCCGCCTTTTTGCCAGCCATCGATGAATAGTATGATATTATTCACTCCAGCACTCTTTAGCTGTTTTACGTAATCGATGATTGCATCGACAGTTGTCACATTCTTTACTTTGTAAGATAGGATGCCCTTTTCGATGTCAGAAAGGATAAAATAAAGCATTACTGGCACATCCTTGTTCCCTACAACAGTTGTCTCATTCTTTCCTTTTGTGTAATTTGCCTTGAGGTAATTGGCAAATCCGACGTATGAAGCATCGTTACCGTTGAAGAATGTGTATTCTACCTTTGCATCAAATATATTCTTATCCTTTTGTGGTACTTGGATACCTGCGCCACTTCTACTTGTTCGCTGCGTATATTTTTGCCGGTATATGAACTTTATAGTCCCCCAAGTGTATTTCGATATGATTCCACTTGGATATGTAACAATGCTTGAGAATTCTGCACCACTCTTTGTAGTAATCAAGAATCCGCTGGCATTTTCTGCATGGACTATGCCAAGTGCAGAGATCAGTACTTGTGGTGGCTCAACTGCGAAGTCGTTTGGTCTCTTTGCCTTGAGATCGTTTACTTCGAACATATCATCGATGCCACCATCTTTGCCATATACTTTCCTTTCGTATGGTGCAAGGTAGTGTGCAGCGTTTGAGAATCTCATGAGTGCACCATTACCATCCGGAATGAATATGTACCCATCGACTTCCTTTTCTCTCACTCCACCAAGAAATGGCATGAACATGACCGTTGCAAGTGAGTATTCAGAACCTTCAACTATCGAATTGGAAAGCAATTCGATAGTTAAGTGATTTCCAACAAGCGACATTTTGAATGTGAGCGTGATACCTACCGATTGGAACGTAATCTTGTACGTCACACTATTTCCATTTATCTTGTATTCCTTCAATGCATCAGCCGCACCACTACCAGATGCTTTCAATATCCCACCTTTATCGAAGACCTCTATGCCTACTATCGAACTCGCTATACCGCTCCAAGTCTGATTGAATTCATTTGCTTTGCTCGTATCTACCGTGCCCCAAACATATCCAGTCTTCTTGTCCACTATGCGGATTGACAAATCACTATCTCGTTGCCAGACTTCAAGGTATTCATTTTCCAGAATTTTGACATGACCAATGACATTCCTTATCTGCTTGATCGTAGCATTCGGTGATATGTCTGGCCTACTGAATCTATTCGATGTGTAGTGCTGAGAAAACGCAACAGACGGCAAGAAGATTAATGATGCAAATATTATGACTAGTATGGATGATACGATAGATGTAGCACGCACATTCTTTAGATTAACTTTTAGATCAACAGAAAGATTAGCCAAATCTAACACGGTAGATGACCTCCTGTATTATGGAATATATCAGATCATAGAACTGACTCCAAAGCATGTATATGAGCGATGCAATGAAAATTATTATAATGATCCAGAATATTGTTAGTAATATGTTCCATACAGTACCCATAACTGAGACGTTGTGCAGTTCCTTTACCACGATGAATACATTTACCGCACACCAAGAGATAACTAAGAATGTTAGAAATTGCAGTATAAAAATTTCATTGAGCGTTAGAAAGTGTGTTAGCAGAGTAGCTATGGGCTGTATGACTATGAATGGTGATAGTGCGTACGCTGTCACGCGATAAATCTGGGACAATGTACCCTCACCGTCGGTTATCGAACTGACGAGATTGTTTGAAACCACCCAGAGCATCGCTGGGAGTATGGTAATCAAGAATACGTATCCAACAGTCGTATTCGAAGCACCTTGCGAGAATATGTATCCTTGACCAAATGTATTCAACACCGCTACAGCAAAGAAGAGTCCGTAAACGATTGTTGCTGAAAGGTTCGTTGTTCTTTCCTTTCTCTTTATGTAATAGACACCATCGATTGGATGTCTAAGAAATGTGAACATGTACATTACATCCTTGAGCAACTTGAATCTATTCGTTCTTTCCTTCTTCACTC
>DPIB01000182.1 GCA_003522805.1 Fervidobacterium sp.
TTCCCAAATCTATGCCTATTCTCCTATCAACTCTTGGCAACTTTTCTATTTCTTGTGTTTCTACAAGTATTGAAGCATAGTATTTCCCTGTAGCTGTCTTTGATATTGTTACTGATTTTATCTTACTTAGGTTCTGTGTTGTTTAACCTTTATCCTAGTTTCTAACTTCGGAACTTTTAGGAAACCATCTTCAAGTGTTACTGTCCCGTTCTGGTTATTCGTGGTATAAGACTGACGACCTTTCTTTTTCTTGTACTTGGGAAAGCATAACTTTGTATCTCTAAAGAAGTTTTATATATGCCTTTTCTAAATTTAATTGTGCATTGGCAAGCGCAAGGCTGTCTACCTCCTTTAGAAAAGTATATTCTTGTTTATATTGTGCTGGTGTATTGTTTAGCATTTTCCCTGTGTCTCTATATATTGTTTAATTACTTCATTTATATTATAATATGCTTCATAAAAATATCAACTGTTTGTCAATTCATCTTCCACCTGTAGAGGGTGGGAGATGAATTGATAAATTGGGTTAAATTATATCACACGTTGCGTTAGAACACAATTGCTTTTATGGGCAAATTGGTTCTTGACAGTGCTTTAGCTCTATGATAAAATCATACCGCTGTTTGTGAAACAGTACAAGTGGCGGCGTAGCTCAGAGGCTAGAGCAGATGATTCATAATCATCGTGTCAAGGGTCCGAGTCCCTTCGCCGCCACCAAGATTTTGGTAGTGAGCCAGCGTAGCTCAATCGGCAGAGCGACGCATTCGTAATGCGTAGGTTGAGGGTCCAAGTCCCTCCGCTGGCTCCAGAGCTGTCTTGGGTATGTGTCAGTATGGTTTTGATGAGATAATGGATTTGGTGGGGGACTCTGACAGAGTCCCTCGTTTTTATATCTCAACCCTTTATTATGAGCTCATTTAGTAAGTTCGCCTATCATTTGAACGATATTTGAATGGTATAATATTATGGAAAGTGATGAAAAGAGAGATAATCGCACAGTATTTACGTATTTGCTGACAAAAAGGAAGAAACAGTCTAGACTGAAGAGGTGTGCGCAATGGAGAAAATTGACTTTATTGATGTAGTTGATATCATTGTAAAAGCTGGTGACGGTGGTAATGGTGCAGTTACATTTCGACGTGAAAAATATATACCCTACGGTGGTCCAGATGGTGGTGATGGCGGAGACGGCGGTTTCGTTTTTCTGATCGCAGATCCTACACTTTCGACGTTATACCACTTGACCGAAAAGAAGAGGTACATTGCACAAAATGGTGAAAACGGTAGGAAGAAGAAGCAGAGTGGAAGAAATGGTAATGACATGGTTTTACGTGTTCCAATTGGGACTATCGTAAGAGACTTTGAAACAAGAGAGTTAATAGCTGATCTTGATGAACCCGGGAAATATTGTTGTGTTGCACGAGGAGGAAAAGGGGGAAGAGGAAACACCCATTTTAAGTCTCCTACAACTCAGGCACCAAAATTCGCCGAGCAAGGTGCAAAGGGTGAGGAAAGGATTATTCGCCTTGAACTGAAATTGCTTGCAGATGCTGGATTGATTGGATACCCAAACGTTGGTAAAAGCTCGATAATCTCTCGTATTAGTAACGCACGCCCGAAGGTAGCAGATTACCATTTTACTACACTTGTCCCAAGTCTTGGAGTAGTCTCAGTCGATAGTGCGTTGAACACATCTTTTGTAATCGCAGATGTTCCTGGTTTGATCAAAGGTGCAAGCCAAGGCAAGGGATTAGGTAACATATTTCTTAAACACGTAGAACGGTGTGAAGTTATAGTTCATGTACTAGACATATCGGGTAGTGAGGGAAGAGATCCATTACAAGATTATTTTGACATACGAGAAGAGCTTGAGTTCTTCAACAAAGAGCTTGCAAATAAACCTGAGATAATTGTCGGCAACAAAGCAGATCTTTTAGACCAAGGTGAATTGGAAAGAGTGAAAAGCAGGCTAGAAGGCAAATTAGCAAGAAGTTTGATGCCTGTTTCGGCAGTTACAGGAACTGGATTAAATGAACTGAAACATGTGATCTGGGATATCATACGTGAGAGTAAGAAGTTGTTCTCAGGTACGTTGGATCTTTCTACGATCGAGTTTGAAAAGCCTGAACCCATCAGAATTACGATGCCTGACAGAGTCGATATAAGAATTATACGAAATGATAGAGGCGAATTCGAGATCGTAAGCGAGTACATAAGAAAGTACATCGAGAAATACAGGATGGATGCAAAGTATCTGTTGGACGATATACTGGAAATACTTCAGAAAAACGGTTTAGATGAGAAACTAAGACAGGCTGGTGCAAAAGATGGAGATACTGCATGGCTTGAGGGAATTGAGTTCACTTTCAAAGAGTAAATCAGCAGTCATTTATGGTGGTTCTTTCAATCCACCGCATATTGGTCACATTGCCATACTAAGCTATGCACTCGATTTCTTTGACGCAGATTTCTATATTGTTCCTACTAGAACGCCTCCTCATAAGAAGGTTGATGTACCGTTTAATAAACGATTCGACTGGGCTGCAAAGACTTTTAGTATCTATGATCTAGACAACTTATTCATAACGGATATGGAAAACTATATAGAGGGTACAAATTATGCCATCAAGAATGTTGAATATTTCACTAGGTATTATGAAGATGTGATTTTACTTGTTGGCGAGGACGCACTTGGAAGTATCGAGAGCTGGTATGAATATGAGAAGTTGTTAGGAATTGCTAAGTTGGCAGTGTATCCCAGAACGAGAGAAGGTAGCCTCTACAAACGTGGTAAATCAGTCCTCGGCGCATTGTATTCGAGGATTATAGGGTTGGATTTTCCTTTGTTTGAGGTTTCCTCGTCTGCCATACGCGAAAGAGTTCGAAATGGGAAAAGCATAATCGGTTTGGTACCGGAATGTATAAGGAAAGACGTCGAAAAAGTTTACATAGCAGAAAGTAAGATTTCCAAGGGAGGAACACAGATTTGACAGAGAGTTTCTTGCCTGGTAAAGTAGGATTGGCACCAATGGCTGGGATAACGGATTATCCTTTTAGAAAAATATGTTTTGAATATGGTGCTTCTTTTGCATTTACCGAGATGTTAAGTGCTAAAAGCGTACTACTCAACCTTAAGATCAATGAGAAGTATTTCCCAAGAACGGATGAAAGAAGAAAGACGGGCATTCAATTATTCGGTTCAGATCCCATAGAATTAGCTGAGGCAGCACGTATAGTTGAAGGAAAGGCGCTATGGATCGATTTAAATGCAGGTTGTCCGGCAACCAAGGTTGTTAAAAGAAGTGCAGGTAGTGCGTTGCTAAGAGACCTTAACCATCTCAAGCTCGTTGTAAGAGAAATGAGAAAAACAACACATAAGCTCTCTGTGAAAACCAGAATTGGCTGGGAGAAAAACGAATTTGAGCGGATCTATAATATTCTCGTGGGAGAGGGTGTTGATGCAATCTTTGTTCATGGAAGAACTGCGAAACAGATGTATGCGGGTAAACCTATTTGGGATGTTTATAACAATGGCGATGTCCCAATATATTTGAGCGGGGATATCTATACACCTGAGGATGTCAAGACAGCTACTGAAGTATCTGGTGCAGATGGAGTGGTAGTAGCACGGGGCAGTATTGGAAATCCTTGGATATTCCTGATATCAAATGACGATAGGTTTGATGCTGGCTTTGTAACTTTAGCAGAGAAACTCAAGACGATTCTAAGACATTTGGATTACCTTGAAGAAGAGTATGGAGATCATGGTGCTCTGGTATTTAGAGGGTTTATTGCAGATTACACGAAGAACCTGACTAGAGCAAGAGAATTTAGGGTCCATGCAATGACTTTGAAGTGTATCGATGAACTGAAGAAAGCTTTCGTCGATTACTTTGCAAACATCGAATCTGAGCAATCGGAGGTAGCATATGATGGCAAGAATATATTTGGTTAGACATGGTAGCACCGAATGGAATGAGAAAAGGTTATGGCAAGGAGTTGTAGATACAGAACTTTCGGAAAGAGGTACCGATGAGATAAGGAAATTAGGAGTTTTTTTCAGAGGCAAGAACATAGATATGATATTATCAAGCCCTATGAAAAGAGCATTACAGTCTGCTAGAATTATAGCGTCTGAAATAGGTTATGACCATAATAAGATAGTCATTGATGATAGATTGAAAGAGTGCGAGATTAGGCTCTGGAATGGCAAGACAAATGAGGAAATCGACAGATTATACGCCACACAATTTCAAAGTTGGTTTACTAATCTGCATTCAGATATTGAAGGAGTTGAGCCCCTTGGAAATGTTCAGAAGCGCATGTACGATTTTCTAGAGAGTATGATTGTTCACTTTACTAACAAAAATGTTATAATTGTCTCGCATGCAATTGCAATAAGAATGTTGATCAGCAAAATTCTTAACACAACACCACCTAACCACGTGAATTTCTCTCTAGATAACGGTTCTGTAAGTTCGCTGATCTACAGTGGAGATAAAGTAAGAGTCAGCCTTCTGAACTACACTCATGATTTGCTCTAAGAATTGTAAATGGAAAATGGATAAGAGAAGGGGGTAATTCTATTGAAAATAGTGATGATTCTGATAGGCTTTCTGTTTTTGACATACATAGGAACTAAGATATTGCCCTTGAAACTGAAGTACGCGAACATATTCTTTGTTTTATCGTTGGTAACACATGTGCTTGCTTCCTTTTCTCTATCCTATACCTTCCTAACAATATCGATAGTGTTTATTGGTATCTTTTTTTTGGTACTACTTTATATGTTTGGGCTTTAAATCTTTAATAGTGATTACAAATGACTGCAAGTGTTGACCAGGAAAATTATACGGGAGTGATTACAAATTGCCAGGAAGCTCTGTTAGCATCGTTGAAGTTGACAAGTACTTCGGAGATTTTCATGTCTTAAAAAACGTAAGCCTTGAAATCGAAGAAAATGAGTTTTTTTCACTACTTGGACCATCCGGATGCGGAAAGACGACTTTGTTACGTATAATAGCTGGTTTGGAGGATGTTGATGACGGCGATGTTTTACTGGATGATAAGAGCATACTAGATTTACCGCCTCATAGAAGACCGGTAAACACGATATTTCAAAACTACGCTCTTTTCCCCCATCTGAACGTGTATGAAAATATAGCTTTTCCGCTAAGATTGAAGAAAATGAGTGAACCAGAGATCAAAAGGCGAGTTGAGTGGTTACTCAACCTCGTTCATCTTGAAGAACATGCAAAAAAGAAACCTGTACAACTTTCTGGTGGACAGAAACAGAGAGTATCACTTGCGCGAGCGTTAGCGAACGAACCAAAGGTTCTTCTATTAGACGAACCTGTGAGTGCCCTTGACGCCAAACTGAGGCAGGAATTGCTCATTGAACTAGATAATCTGCACGATAGAGTGGGTATCACATTCATATATGTCACACATGATCAAGCCGAGGCTATCAGCATTTCTGATCATGTTGCCGTTATGAACAACGGTGTTGTTGTACAATATGGAACCCCTTATGAGATTTATGAGAGTCCTGCAGATTCGTTCGTCGCAACCTTCATAGGGGAGAGTAATCTCATGAAGGGCGAAGTTACAGCAATTCTATCCGATGAATACATAGTTGTTGATTTTCCATCCCTTGGCAGAGTAATCTGTTACCAAGACAAACCAGTAAATATCGGCGATACTGTACTGATAACATTGCGTCCAGAAAAGATCCGTGTCATGCATAACAAACCTACTGTTTCGGAAGAAATTCCTGAAAACGTAGTTCATGGGATAGTTGATGAAGTTATCTATATGGGGTACCAAACTAAGTATTTCATCAAGCTAGACGCAGGGTATATTCTGAAAGTGTATAAACAGCACGTAAGCTATCTCCTAGATGAAAGAATAATCAAGTGGAAAGATGAAGTCTTCCTCTACTGGGATCCAGATGATAGTTTCATAGTGGAGGTTGAAACGAATTGAATTCAAAACACAAAGAAATCGAAGCAGTATTAGAAAAGAAAAGTGGTTATGAAAAGTACGGTAATGTTTATCTCTTTTGGTTAGTAGTTTTCTTTGTTGTTCCTGTATTAGTCATCTTGGCTTACAGTTTCTTAACCAGAGATTATCAAGGCGGTGTAATTTTCAAGTTTTCTCTACAAGGTTACAAGGACATATTCAACATCAATTACTTAACCGTTTTCTTGCGTACTGTTGTGATTTCTCTCTTTGCAGCAGCAATATGTATTGCAATAGCAATTCCAGTCTCTTACTATATAGCATATAGTAGATTTAAGGACTTTCTGTTACTACTCATCATCATACCTTTCTGGACAAATTCACTGATAAGAATATATGCTTGGATTTTCATACTAGGAAACAACGGTCTTGTAAATCAATTTCTCATTAATTCAGGACTTGTAAATTCATATGTAAGATTCATCTACAACAACGGAGCAGTGCTTTTGATACTTGTTTACACATATCTTCCCTTTGCAATATTGCCGTTGTTTTCCTCTATAGAAAGACTTGAAAATCAGCTATTCGAGGCTGCCATGGACCTGGGATGTACAAAAAGACAGGTATTTTTCAAAGTCTTGTTGCCTAATATAAAGCAAGGTATTGTTTCTGCATTTGTGTTTGTTTTTATTCCTTCACTGGGAACGTATGCCGTTCCTGAACTGGTTGGTGGGAAGAATTCTCGTTTGATTGGTAATGAGATAGCTAGGCAGTTGAATATAGCTAAGAATTGGCCAGCTGCCGCTGCCATATCTTCGATCTTGCTTGTCCTAACAATTATAGCTGTTATAGTCTTCATATATGGGGGCGAGAAACGTGAAGCCAGGTAGATTTACACGGATAATTACAGTACTAGCTATATTGTTTTTCTATCTACCTATAGCAGTTGTTGTCGTCTTTTCCTTCAACTCTTCGAAATCACCTGAGTGGACAGGATTCAGTCTAAAATGGTATTACCAGTTATTTACCTCGTCTGGCCATATTTGGAGGACTTTTCTTAATTCAGTCATAGTTGGTGTATCGGCAAGTGCTGTTTCTGTTGTCATAGGCACATTGGGGGCAATTTCTATGTATCTGGGATCCAAGAAATTCAAACAAATGATGTGGATGACAACATATATACCATTTACAGTCCCCGACATAATAATTGGTGTATCTTTATTGATATTCTTTACTACACTTCATATTAGATTAAGCCTTTTTACGATTTTCATAGCACACGTGACATTCAGTATACCCTACACTATGATGATCGTGTTAACAAGGCTACAAGATTTCGATAAATCAGTTATTGAAGCTTCATACGACTTAGGCGCTACAAAACTCGTAGCTCTTAGAAAGGTTATTGTCCCTATTGCTATGCCTGGCATAATAGCAGCATTTTTCATGGCATTTACCCTCTCAATTGACGATTTTGTTATAACGTTCTTCGTTGCAGGACCTAGTTCTACAACTTTACCACTTCAGATATTTTCCATGG
>DPIB01000207.1 GCA_003522805.1 Fervidobacterium sp.
TGCTATCACCTCCGTACTTACACTTATTATACCACTTGAATTCATATGATTAGCTGCAAAAGATAGAAAACTACAATCAAAAAAATAAGATTTATACTGAAGAAACTCGGTCTTATATTGTAACCGAATACCTGAAAGTACGATGCCTTGCGTGTAGACATGTAATCATTGATTTTGATAGTAAATAGAAGATTATCAAATGAAAATTAAATTTGCAAGAGATTTATGCTTGTGAAGACTACAGATGCGCAAAAACATCAATTAATTACTAAATTGATGCCTTGGAACAAAATTACAAAAGTGATAAATTACAAGTGTAAATATATGTAACCGGTTTCACAGTTTTTCAGTGAATACTTACTTTAATCAATTTTGAGGTGAGGATATTGAGAATTACTATTTCTCAAGTGGCAAAATTGGCTGGTGTTTCTAAAGCTACGGTGTCGAGAACATTGAATAACAGTGGATATGTCTCTGAAGAAACAAGGAAGAGAATTCAAGAGGTTATCAAGAAATACGGTTATACTCCTGATTCAAAGGCTATAAATCTTAGTAAGAAGATGACATCTACAGTGGAACTTGTATTACCAGACACCGTAGGGCCTTTCTATAATGAGGTCATCAGGGGTGTAGAAGAAATTCTCTCGGCAAGAGGATATTTCACACTGTTGACAATTCTCGATACAAAAAAAGAAAGAAATCAAGCGAGAAATAGATATATCTCGGCAATATTGGAACGAAGGGTAGATGCAGCAATTATATTTGATCCAACAGTTGATAAACGAACATTTTCAAAAATTGCTGCTGTAGGTATTCCAATTGTTTCATTACTAAAAGACTATCAAAACTATGGAGTAGACAGTGTTGTTGTAGACAACTTCTCTGGTGCTTCTTCCATGATAGACCACTTGGTTACCGAACATGGATATAAGAATATAGCGTTTGTGACAGGTCCAAAGGAAAGTAGTGATAGTGAGGACCGGCTAATTGGATACAAAGAAACTTTGAAGAAACATGGGCTGTCTTTCAAGAATTCCCTCATTTTTGAATCGGACTTCACATTTGATGGAGGAAAGAGAGTTTATCAGCAATTACGACCCGTTTTGAGAGATATACAAGCTGTTTTCTGTGCAAATGATGAAATGGCACTAGCCATAATGGAAGAGATGAAGAAAGAAGGTATAGTTCCTGGAAAAGATATAGCAGTTGTAGGATTTGATGACGTTTTTTGGTCAGAATACATAGCGCCACCGTTGACTACAGTCCATCAACCAATGTACGACTTGGGAAAAATATCAGCACAACGGATAGTAAGCAGATTATTTGATCATGAGTCCAAACCAATTAAGGTAGTTTTGCAAACCCATTTAGTCATTAGAAAATCTTGCGGTTGTCATTGATGTTTTCTTTTCTTATCTTAAGGAGGTTTTAGTTGGTAAATATGAAACCGGTTTCATCTTTTCGTTGAACAAATGAGCAAAATGTTGTACTGTACCAAAAGGCGGGCGGATCAAAGTAAGAAACAAGATCATTTATCATGACTGAGGAGGTTCATGGTATGAAAAAGATACTCATGGTACTTTCTGTGGTATTATTGGTTGTAACATCCTTTGCGGCAGACAAGACTTTGCAGGTATGGGCAATGGGTGAAGAAGCAAAGAAACTTGACGTAATGGCACAAAAATTCATGAAAGAAAACCCAGGTGTCAACGTTGAAATCCAAGCAATTCCTTGGGGATCGGCCTATGACAAATTGGTTACGGGCATCGCGGGGAATCAGTTACCAGACCTTGCTCAGATGGGTACCACATGGATGGCACCATTCGGATCAATGGGTGCATTCGAAGAATTAACCCCTTACTTGAAAAAGTCAACTGTTGTAAAGCAAGACATTTTCTTCCCAGGTTCTTGGGAGACATGTAAATTGGACAACGGAGTTTACGGAATTCCTTGGTACGTTGATACAAGAGTAATGTTCTACAGAACTGACATATTGAAGCAAGTTGGATTTGACAAGGCGCCACAGACTTGGGATGAACTATACGCAGCTGCCAAGAAATTAGCTGCAAGGGGCAAAGGAATGTACGCAGTTAGTCTACTCTATACTGGGGTGTTTGGTAATGAGTTCATGCCATTTGTTTGGCAAGCCGGTGCAGATCTATTTGATAGCAAAGGGAACATAACTGTTACGGATCCAAAATTCGTTCAAGCAATGGAATACTATGCAAAATTCTTCTGGGAAGGTCTTGCACCAATGACAAATGAAGATCTTTTCCAGGCTTTCTCATCTGGTACAATACCAATATTCTTCTCCGGCCCTTGGATGGTTACAATGCTTAACGAGCAAGCACCGAACATAAAAGGAAAATGGGCAGTTGCAATGATGCCAAAGAACAAAACGCGAGATTCTTTCGTTGGTGGCTCAAATTTAGTGATCTTCAAGTCATCAAAGAATAAAGATCTTGCTTGGAAATTCATTGAATTCTTGTCGAAACCAGAGAATCAGCTCCAATGGTATAAAACAGTTTCTTCACTACCTGCAGTAAAATCTGCCTGGAACTATCCAGAAATTGCAAAAGACCCTATGATCAAAGTTTTTGGAGATCAAATGGAAGAAGCAAGGGCAACTCCAAACATCCCACAGTGGGAAGAGATAGCGAACGCCATTTCTGCAAGAATGCAAGAGGTCATATATCAAAAGACGACTCCACAAAAAGCAGCTGAGGCATTGAAGAATGATATACAAAAAATAATGTCACGTTAAATTGAATATGGGGCCCCCCTTTTGGGGCCCTTATTTTCTTAAGTCATCCAAAAAGGAGAAATTTGTTCTTACATTATTCTGCATCGAATAACATGCTGTGTGCTCTCTTCAATAATGCAAGAGTTATTTACAAGGAAGCAATTCTGCAGAAAACTGCTGAAGCATTGAAAGAATAATATACGGAAGATAAAGCTGAAAGAAGGGAAGTGAGGGTCTAATATTTGACCTTCATTCTGTTATAAAGGAGGTTAAACCTCATCATGAAAGCTAATTGGATATCTGTATTAACATTCATCGGGCCATCAGTGGTACTTTTGATGATATTCCTTGTTGCTCCGATCTTTATCTCGCTTTTCATGAGTTTCACAAACTTCAATGTCTATGCAATGACAGACTGGAGCAGGGCCAAGTTCGTTGGATTTGACAATTTCGTAGAACTTTTCCAAGATGAGTTATTCTGGAAAGCACTTTGGAATACATTCTACTGTCTTATAATAGCATTGCCTGTAACAGTTGGATTGGCACTTTTAGGAGCTGTACTCCTCAACAGGGAAACAACTAAATTCAAGGCTTTCTTCAAGACAAGTTTCTTTCTTCCATTTGTTACAAATACAGTAGCTATTTCAATAGTATGGACTTGGATATTCAATCCAAACTATGGTTTACTCAATTGGTTCTTGGGCCTCTTTGGAATTGAAGGTCCAAATTGGTTAGGTGATCCAAAATGGGCTATGCCCTCGATCATAATATTAGTTGTTTGGAAAGCTGTCGGTTACAATGCAATATTGTTCTTGGCCGGATTGCAAAACATTCCAAGTTATCTTTACGAAGCAGCGGAACTAGATGGTGCATCATCTGTTCAGAAATTTTTACATATAACATTACCGATGCTCAGGCCTACCACTGTTTTTGCAACTACTATGATGATAATAGGTTATCTTCAGCTTTTTGAAGAGCCCTACATGTTAACAGGAGGCGGCCCATTAAACTCTACACTATCTGTGGTACTTTATCTTTACCGTCAAGGATTTAAATTCTTCAGACTAGGATATGCTTCTTCAATAGCAGTAATATTGTTCCTTCTAATAGTCTTACTAACATTAGTACGGCTTAGACTTTCTAAAGAAGAGTGAGAGGTGAAAAAGATGAAAAAACCTTCTCTAATAACGGAAATAGTAGTGCATGCTATACTTATATTGATGGCTCTTGCTACGATAATCCCATTTGTATGGATGATTTCAACATCGTTCAAAGCTCCTGATGAAATCTACGTTTTTCCACCAAGATGGATACCTCAACATCCAACTGTGAACAACTACAAAAATTTATTCCTTTCCACAAATTTTGGAAGGCCATTTTTGAATACAGTAATAGTCGCTCTTTCGATAACATTTCTATCTGTAGTATTGTCTTCTATGGCAGGCTATGCCTTTGCCAAGTTCAGGTTCAAAGGAAAAGATAATCTCTTCTTCTTCCTTTTAGCGACGATGATGGTACCAGGGCAAATGACAATGATACCAATTTTTCTAATGCTAAAACAATTTGGAATGCTCAATACATATGCTGGGTTGATACTTCCGGGAGTAGCAAGCGTCTTTAATATATTTCTAATGAGACAGTTCATAGGTTCAATCCCTGACGAATTGATAGAAGCAGCCAAGATGGATGGCGCAAATGAAGCATTCATTTTCTTCAGGATCATACTGCCTTTAACAACACCAGCTTTGACAACAATTACGATATTCACTTTTACAGGGTCTTGGAATGCATTTCTCTGGCCGTTGATCATAGCGCAAAGTGAGGATATGTACACATTACCTGTAGCTGTTTCTGTTTTGGCTGGACAATATGGAGAAAACTTGGGAATGCAAATGGCCGGTTCAACTATAGTTATAATTCCCGTATTGATAATGTTCCTATTTTTACAGAGATATTTCATAGAAGGAATAGCTTTTACAGGATTGAAAGGATAAAACACGGAGAGGTTAACCTCTCCGCGTTTCCTTACGTATTCTTCCCTTGTTATCTGAAATTATCAATAATATTGTT
>DPIB01000169.1 GCA_003522805.1 Fervidobacterium sp.
TGGTATAGAAAATGCTATGAGCGTCGCAGGTGAGAAAGTCACAAGACCAACGACGGAAACTAAAATCATGTAGGTATACAATATTATTATCATTTTCTTGTAGCCATATTTATCCCCAAAATGTCCAATCGTTATACTGGCTATGGCGTAGACAAAGGACCATAGCAGATTTATGAGACCTATTTGAATGAAAGAAAACCCCCACTTTGCGGCTGAAGAATTTATAAAAGTTGAATAAAGGTATGCTAGTACGGATGTTAAAAATGAAATTGCATGATATCTATGAAAGACTCTGCCATTGGTACTTTCCAATTCACCTTTCCCCCTTCAACCTTTCCACAATACTAGTCATATTCCCAAAATAAAATTCGGCAAACCGTTCGGGCTTGTACCAATTCCTATGTAAAGAGTACCAGTAAAGCCCGAATTATCAAACCCAAGGAAACCGGGAATGTTTATAAACCCACCAACTGTTAAGTATGATTTGACTCCATTTACATAAGTCTCCAAGAAGAAGTGGTCGTAAAGCGCATGAATTTTATAAGATTGTTGACCTAAAGATATACCTAAAGTTGCGAGGCCAAGTGTATTACCTGAGTTCTTGAATAGTATAGCGCCATCAAAGAGTTCTGCTTGATCTTTGAAAAGTGTAAATGCTGTTGAAAGATCATAACTATAGTTGCTCGGATTTGAGAGCTGAATAGCAAATTGGCTAACAAAACTAGTATCTGCACCTAAGGCAAGTGATAGATTACTAAATGAGTAGATACTGTCCAGTGAGAATAGGTCTTCGAAATTGTCGCTACTGAGCAGTAGCAGAGATTCAACGTAAGTAGGCATTGAGAAAACGTGAGTCGAAAGCCCAAAGCCTGTTCCCAAGTTCTTCGTATATATTGCAGGTGCACTTGCTATACCAACTATGTTGAAGAGTGTATCAAGATTATAATTTTCGCTCGACCTAAAGTTTGCAGTCAGTAAACTTTGTACTTGAGAATCATATGAAGGTTGGAAAACATTAAATACTGCTACTAAATTAAAGCTGTAATCGTTTGCTGGGTAGAAATAACTTGCTGAAAGGGCGTAAAAGTCTTTTGCAGTTATGAAACTGATGTATTGCCCAAAACCATCGAACGAAAAAGCACTGTCGCTCTCTTTGAAACTTACGACAGGTGTTAAGATTAAGAATGTGTCGTTTTCAGCATTTGTAAACGTGAATATCATAGAAAAACTATGCGTAATGCTGTCATTTTCTGGTGTCACTATATAGTTTGGAATCCAAGTAACTGGCTTGATAAACGTGCCCAATCTGAATGCAAGTTCATTACCGGTATTGAATTTGTTTTCGTGAACCTGCCGAACGAACGTTTTGGAATCCTCAGGCGTTGCAATTTCTCTTGGAATCATTTGCACTTTCTGTTTGTATACACCCATACCGCCAGTTTTTCCATACGGAATGTAACTAGTATAGTAAAGATAATCATCCATGATGACAAAGTCGTTCATTAAGCTCTTTTCAGCAAGTTTATACATCTTCTGTTCTTTGAGATCGTAATAATATGGTATTGTGTACTCACCTTCAACTTGGATGAATGTTATTCCATCTTTCCAAAATCTGACATAAGAGCCTTTCATCGTTGGGTTATCGAACGTTCTTACTATATTCTTAGATTGTTTATCAAGTATTGTGAGCTTGTTGTCCATTGTCAAGAATGCGATGTAATTTTCTGATACATCCATGTATCTTATGTATCCATCGTACACATACTCAAAATCTGGGCCCCTAACTATGCTCTTCATCGATTTTGTGTCGTATCCAGAAATATAGAGATTTCCTTTATAAATACCAAATGCATTTATATATCCAGTAGCAATAAGTCTGTTCCTCGTCATATCCCAAATTTGATTTTCGATCCTTCCGAAAACATTTGCCTTACTCAGCACATAAATGCCGCTCTCATCGTACTTGACATCCAGTGCACTCAGTGGAATGTTGCTCTTCTCTTTACCTTCACCATCCATGAAAGTAAGAAGGTCGATCGTTGTACCTATGTAAGAGCTGACAGGTCCGAATTTTTGGCTTAGTGTTGCAAAGTTCCCCTTGTACAGATCTATTTTATTCAGGTACGCATCATATGCCTTGTATATTAGTTCGCCTTGATTGTAATCCAATTTCGTGAGTGAGAAGAGCCAGTCAGTGTAAATCTCGTCAAATGGTTTTCCGAAAACCTTTTCGTATGGATCCGCGTAGTTCTCCTGTTGTGCTGCAGCTGATAAATCCCATAGACTTGAGATACCTCCCATAGTCTGAGATGTCTCACGCAGAAATTCTTTTATCTTTTCTAAACCATAGGTGTTTGCCAAATATTCGTAAAAGCCTGCAGTAAAGTTATAGTACAGCAATCCACCTCGATAATCATCTTCAGGCATTGTTTCTTTGTAGTTGAACGATGGGAAGTTTTGCAACGCATAGTAATATAGGCCCGTTGAGAAAAATGGATTATTCAACCTACCGGATGCGGAAGAAAAATAGCTCTCATTGAAGACTGTAATTCCCTCAACTAACTGGGTATTGAGCTGTGGTAAATACGGAAATCCGAAAACTAGACTCATTATCTTGGCAGAATCATCCTGATATGTGAGATGACACATGTGCGTGAATTCGTGTACCAAGAGATACGTATACCAATCTTCGAGTGGTAATTGGAAATAAAGCCAACTTTCAGGTGGCCATAAGTAGATAATTATTGTACGATGCAAAAGTGGTTGGGTAGAACCATTACTTATGCTTCCTTTGTCTTGAAGGGCTATCGTTATCCTGCCAGGATCGTTTCCGACAAGCTCTACAACCTTAGGGCGTATCGTTTCGAATATGTTGCCTACTAGTACTGCATTTTCGTAGTACCCTTCAGGATAAAGTATATCTGCATGATCGAAATGTAAGACACCACCAAACGTAGCCGAAAACGCAACAATCAAGAAAATAAACGTCAGAAAAGGCTTACTGATGTATGAAGATACCGATCGAAGTTTTCCAGACATGAATCCATCCCCCTTTTTCTCCAAAAATAATCTGATAATTCAAACATTTAGTACAGTAAATCAAAATAATTTTATCATACATCGAGTGTGGTTGCAATGAAAAATGCGAAATCTAAATAGTTGACAGAGAGAGAAGTGTATGATAGAATTTATCACGCAATGGGGCGACGTAGCCAAGGGGTCAAAGGCGGAGGTCTGCAAAATCTCTATTCGAGGGTTCAAATCCCTCCGTCGCCTCCAAAGAAACGGGCTCGTAGCTCAGTTGGTAGAGCATCCGGCTCATAACCGGACGGTCGGGGGTTCGATCCCTCCCGAGCCCACCAAGATTTTCAATAATTGTAAGGGGAGCTTATGCTCCCATTTTTATAGTTTTATAGTATATAGTATTATAAATGGTGTACAATAGGTGCAAATATATCCTGTTCTACCAGATTACATGGACTGGTAGGACCGCTTAGTCCGAAGGAGGAGGTGCTTTATGAGGATTTACGAAACTATGTTTATTATCAAACCGGATGTGTCTGAGGAAGACAGGAACATACTTGTAGAAAACGTCAAGAAGTTTCTGGAAGAGAAGATAGGTGCACAGGTAGAAAACGTTGACAGGTGGGGTATAAGAAAGCTTGCCTACAAGATCGGTAAGTATTTTGAAGGAGATTATGCGATAGTTTACTTCAAATGCAATGGGCAAGGTCTGGAACAGCTTGAGAATTATTTCAAGGTACGTCCGGAATTCATGAGGTGGCAGACTTTCAGGAGAGAAGATCTTGAAAAGAAGGAAAGGAAGGCTGCAAGAGAAAAGAAGGAGGCTCCAGCAGAGGAAACTCCTACTAAAGAGAAGGTGGAATAATGTCATATAACAAAGTGGTTCTCGTTGGAAGGTTAACAAGAGATCCAGAGACTAAACAAACGTTAGATGGCAATCTCATATCAACTTTCACACTTGCAGTTAACAGATCTAATAATGGTGAGGCAGACTTCATAAGAATCGTAGCATTCAGAAAACTTGCAGAACTTGTACACAATTATCTCCAAAAAGGCAGAATGGTCCTTGTCGAAGGAAAGCTTAGAATAAACAAGTGGAAAGCTAACGATGGGCAGACCAGGTCAACACCCGAAATATGGGCTGATAACATAGTCTTCATCGATGTTCGCAAAGGTGAAAGAGAGACTCCTGAGATTCCTTATGAAGAAGTTTTTGACACTGATGAGAACGCTTCCGATGATATCCCTGGTGATGATGAACCACCATTCTGATTCCTGATTTCTTTAGTTAGTGTTTTGTAAATCAGTTTATTAAATCGATTAAAATGACTCAAGGAGGTAAAAAAGAATGCCAAGAGTAAGGCAGAGAAGAAGGAAGATCAAGTCATGTAAGATGTGTGAAATGAAGGTAGATTACGTAGATTATAAAGACATAAAGGTTCTTAAGGATTTCTTGAACGAAAAAGGCAAGATACTTCCAAGAAGACTGACAGGAAATTGTGCAAAACATCAAAGAATGGTCAAAGATGCTGTAAAAAGAGCAAGGCAAATGGCTCTGATACCTTACATAAAATACTAATTGCCCAGAGCTTACTGGAATGGCTTAGCAAAAAGACTCGTCCTTAGGCATTTAGACATAAAGATAAGGGCGAGTCTTTATTTTTCTTAAGTATCTAGGATTCATGATAAATTAGCCATAAATACGTGTGATTTCCGTCGTGCAAGGAGTAGCTTGCTTTTTTCTATTCCAAGTCATCTCGCATGCCAATTTCGTTGAGTATTATAAAGTCTTTATTGCGCCAATCTTTTTTGCTTTTCACGTGCAGATCTAGGAACACCTTTGACTCTAGAAAGTACTCTATATCCTTACGCGCGTTCTCACCGATCTTCTTGATCATATTAGCATTCTGACCTATTATTATCCCTTTCTGGCTTTCTCTCTCTACGTATATATTTGCCCTTATATAGACAATCCCGTTGTCCCGTTGCTTTATTTCTTCAATTATTACACTACTGCAATGCGGTATTTCTTCGTATGTAAACTGGAAGATCTTTTCTCTGATGAGTTCTGATGCAATGAAAGACATAGGCCTATCTGTTATCATGTCGTCCGGGTAAAATTGTGGGCTTTCTGGAATGTGTGTTTTTATAGCATCAAGCAGTTCTTTGAGCCCTTCGTTCCTAACTGCTGATGTTCTTATGATTCTAACTAGGTTCTTGACTCCTTGCTCCATCTTTCTTTCAATTTGGTTGATCCTATTCTCATTGACTAAGTCTATCTTGTTTATCACACCAATGGTAGGTGTTCTTGATTGATTTACGAGATTGCATATTTGTTGTTCAGAAGTGCCGAATCCTTCGGATGCATCCACGGTGAACAAAAGCAGGTCTACATTTTTCAGGGCCTGCGTGGCAGCCTTGACCATATACTCTCCTAATCTGTGGAGTGGTTTATGTATACCGGGTGTATCAACAAATATGATTTGTGCATCTTCATCTGTGTAAATAACATTTATCCTATTTCTCGTAGTCTGGGGTTTATCGGATACGATTACTATCTTCATCCCCATTATTGCGTTTATTATCGATGACTTGCCAACGTTTGGTTTACCTACAAACGAAGCGAAACCAACCTTTTTGATGCATGAAACGTTTGAATCATCGATATCCATATTATGATCGTCTTCGCTCATGCTACTAACCCCCTCTAGGAAACGTCTGTTTCAATGAAGTGTTTTCAGGACTGCTTCCAAACTGGGAGCTAAAATCGTCTATGAATTTACAGATCAATATCTTCGCATCTCCACCTGATTTTATTGCTCTATCTATATAAAAGATGCTCTTTATAGCATTATTCAAAACTTTCAAAGTATAGATCAAAACATGGTTTTGGGGTTCGTGAGTCTGACCTTTAAACTTAAAGCCAAGGTATCTAGCCACTTTTGGAAGTTGAATCGATGTCTTTTTTGATATTTCAGCAATCTCTGGCCAGGTGAATTTTGGCTTTTTCTCAGCAATCGCTATGATTTGCAGTAAATCTATAAAATGTTTACCCAGTGAAGAAACAACTAGCACCGGGTCATATTCTCGAAGAAGCTCATCCACTAGTTCGTAAGCGGTCTCATAAAGCTTTTCAGTTATTGAAAAACCTAGTTCATCAACTCTGCTTACTGATCTTTTGTAAATCAAACCTTCTAGTTCAGAGGGTGTAATCTTGTTAAACTGACCGTCTGAATATGTATAGAGTTTCTGAAGTTCGGAAATCAAGGCATATTCATCTGGTCCAGTCAGTTTAAATATTTCTTCAGCTATTTCCTTAGGACAAGGTATGCCGAGCTTTTCCCCAGTGACCACGATGAATTCTATCCATTTTTCTTCTTCCCAATCCTTTGGCTTTTCTAATTCGACTATTTGAACATCTGAAAGTAATTTCTTTACTTCTTTACTCATTTTCTCAGTTCTGACAAATACGATCAAGCCATCCATATCGAAATCCAAACTGAAGAAGTCTTCTCTTTCTTTTTTGGGCCATTCATCAAAATTCACGAGGTCATATACCTTCTTTAAAGAAAAAAGGCCTAGGCTTTGAGATGCATTTCTAAGCTCAGTCAATTTGTTCTCTTCGTCGGAAAACATCTTCCTGTACTCACATTTCGTAGACGAAACAAAACTCTTTACATACAGAGCTTTTTGCAATTCTGAATTGCCGAGTAAATAGATAATCACAATTTTGACCTCCTAGATTCAGAGGATTCTTACACCTTTCTCAATTCCTCGATTGCTATGATCATACCACTGTCCATCCTAATTATCCTGTGCGCTATGTGAGCAACAGTAGTGTCGTGCGTTACGATAACAAAAGTTGTACCAAATTCCTCGTTGAGTTCTATTATCATTCTCTTTATCTGTTCACCGTTCCTTGAGTCAAGGGCACCGGTAGGTTCATCTGCCCATATAATCTTCGGATTTGTGGACAAGGCTCGCGCTATCGCAACTCTTTGTTGTTCTCCCCCAGATAGTTGTGAAGGATACGCATCTTTGCGTGAAGCCATATTGACTTTTTCAAGGAGCTCCAATGATCTTTTTCTGGCTTCAGAAAGCGGTACTTCGTTCAATAATAGTGGTAGTTCAACATTTTCCACAGCATTTAGGACAGGGATGAGATTAAAAAACTGAAAAATGAATCCCATGTTTCTTGCTCTGAACCTTGTCTTTTCTTCTTCAGTCATCTTAGTTATTTCTTGATTATCTATGAAAACTTGGCCAGAAGTTGGAACGTCAAGACCCGCAAGCAGGTTCAATAAAGTAGTCTTACCAGAACCTGAAGGACCAAATATTGCAACAATTTCACCTTTTGATATCTCTATGCCCACAGAATCAAGAGCTACAACTCTTGAATTACTGGAGCCGTAAATTTTTGAAAGATCTTTCGCAACTACAATTGATTTATTCCCTATATTCTCCACACTATTCACCTCTTAAGTTTTTCGGTAACTTTCCTCTCAACGAATTCTGGAACCCATTGTGAAATTCGCCCACCAAACGATGCAACCTCCTTGACCAGACTCGACGAAAGGAACGAGAAACTTTTGTCAGTCATTAGGAACACTGTTTCAACTCCGCTGAGTATTTCCTTATTGGCTAATGCCATCTGCATCTCATATTCAAAGTCTGTGACAGCTCTTAAACCCCTTATGACAACATTTATTTTGTTTTTGAGTGTGTACTCTGCCAGTAGTCCGGAAAAGCTTTCGACTTTGATATTGGGCAGATCTTTGAGGCATTCTTTTACCATTTCCATTCTTTCTTCAACTGTGAATGTGTATTTTTTCTGTTTGTTTTCCATAACGACTACATGTAGTTCATCAAATAAAATGGAAGCTCTACGAGCGATGTCTATATGCCCAAATGTAATGGGGTCAAACGAACCAGGATATGCTGCTTTTATCATTATACTGAACTCCTTTCTCGGACGGTTGACAAAGTATTTTTAATTGCTTTAGTCATTGTCACTGTGGAATACGTCAGATTCAAAGAAATTGGTGAAAGAAGGATTGAACATGAGCGTAACTGTACCGATTGGACCGTTACGCTGCTTACCGATTATTACTTCTGTTTCATGTGGGAGATCTATGTTTTGTTTTCTATAATATTCATCTCTGTATAGAAAGATCACAAGGTCTGCATCTTGTTCTATTGCCCCGGACTCTCTCAAATCACTCAGCCTTGGTCTCTTGTTATCGCGTTGTTCAACTGCTCTAGAAAGCTGAGATAAAGCAATGATTGATATGTCTAGTTCCCTAGCCAATAACTTCAAAGATCTCGAAATTTCAGATATCTCCTGTTGCCTATTATCACGCCTACTGTCCATGCTCATCAGTTGAAGGTAATCAACAAATACCGCATCCACATCATACTCTTTTTTCATTCTTCTGGCCTTAGCTCTTAAAACCCTTGGTTCGAGGTTTGATTCGTCATCGACAACTATATTCGCTTTCATAAGGTTAGAAGCACCACGCATAAGTCTTTTCCACTCTTCATCACTCAACCAACCACGCCGCACCTTTTGAAGGTCCACAAGAGATTCCATACACAACAATCTCTGAACAAGTTGCTCTCGGCTCATTTCAAGGCTAAAAATTCCGACTGATGATTCACCGGTAGTTGCCATGTTCTTCGCCAAGTTCAGAGCAAAGGCAGTCTTTCCAACGCTTGGTCTTGCAGCAACGATTATCAGATCAGATTTATGGAATCCCGAAGTCATTTCGTCCAGCTTTTTGAAACCAGTTGGTATCCCAGTAACAAACCCAGATAGGCCCTTTGCATGCTTGTCTCTTAACTCTTCGAGATGTTCGAACACATCAGTCAAAGCGTTACGTATATCGATGTAACTTTTCGTCGCTTTCGATTCAGCTATTCTGAAGATGATACGTTCTGCTTGGTCCAGTATTTCATCGACATTAGAATCTGAATAAGCAGTTTCCACTATTTGACTACCAGCTGAGATTAATTCCCTTAGAATAGCTTTATCTCTAACGATGTGAGCATACATTTCGGCATGTGCAGAGGTAGGGACACTATCTGCAAGTTGGGCAACGTACAATTCGCCCCCAACTTTTTCAAGAAGTCCCTGGTCCCTTAGTTTATCGCATACAGAGATGATATCTATAGGTAGATTCTCATCGTGCAGTTGTTCAAAAACGGAAAATATGTATCGATGTTTAGTATCGTAGAAATCCACTGAACTCACTATCGATACTATTTCATCAAGTCTCTCTGGTTCGATCAATATGCTTCCAATCAACGCCTGTTCTGCCTCTAAATTCGCCGGGATGTTCTTCAATCCATATTCCTCCCAACAATCTTATCGAATCTCATTGAATTCATGAAAATATGGTTTGCCTTTTCTTTGCGGTTGCACCTGAAATTATGATCAAGATCAATGATATTATTACAAAGTAATCTCCATATTTCGCATACAGCGTTACCTTTCTTTCTGGTGCCAAATATATGACTCTCCACTGCGTACCATAAGGAAGAATGGTGATATTTCCATAAATATCACAAAGTCCGCTCAGTCCTGTATTGGATACTTGTACAATATTTCTCCTTGTTTCAACAGCTCTGAATACGCTCTGAGTAAAGTGTTGTATAAGTGCGATCTTAGAATTATACCACCCGTCGTTCGTTGATACAATAAGGTACTCTGATTCTTTAGACAACTCTCTTGAGATATTGGGAAAATAGGATTCAAAACAAACCTGAAGCCCGATTTTTCCGTATTCAGCTATTTCAAAGATTTTAAGTTCTCCTTTATCAAAATACGCTGCACCCTTTAAAAACTCTAATCTCCCAAATATGCCCTTATACGGTAACATCTCAACAAACGGGAACAACTTGACTTTGTCATACCTGTCAAAGTAATTTCCATTTTCGTATATGTGAAGACTATTGAAAGCACCGTTATCCTCTAAAGTGGGGTATCCAATTACAACGGTCCTATTTCCAAATACTTCTGACAATTCTCTTTCTTGGGGTGTATTTCGGATATCAACGCTTGGAAATACAGCCTCAGGGAATATGGTCAAATAATCTGGAGTGTGAGAAAAGTTATCGGTTAAGTAGTTCATAATCTCGGAAATATCGTAGTTATACTTCACTTCTTGAGCAAGATCGGTTTGGGCAATTACCACAGGCTTACTACCGATAACTCGGGGAAGTCTAGTCTCCAAAACACCGTTAAGCAAAAATAAACAAGCTATGATTGAAAGTGCGATATGAAAACTGTGCTTGCTTTTTCGCAAGAGCTTATATAATTCGTAGTTTACAACGACAATTATGAAAAGCAGTCCAAAAGTTCCAGTATAGGGTAGCAGTTGCAACAAGCCCTTGAAACCATATAATGCATCACTCAGTCTTCCCCCGGTAAAACCCAGATCACCTATTCCCCTTATGAATTCCGTAACAACGTATAGAGATGCTGCAAATAATGGTTCAAGGAATCTGTATCTTATTTTAGAACTCCATAAGCCATATAGAAAACCAAATAGTAAAAATGGTATAGCCTCCAGTATGCAAAAGAGTATATAAACAAAAAAACCGGTCGTTGATGAAAACCTTCCAAACAATTCAGGAAAACCAGTCGTTAGGACGTTAATCAAGTAGTTGAAATTGGCAAATGTGAATAAGAAAAAATAAAGAAAAGAAAGCAAAGAAGAGACTACTGGTCCTTTCCTTTCAAGGGCAAAGAAGAGTGGAATTAGCGCTACAAATATGAACCCTCCATACACATAGCCTGGCATTGAAACAGTAACTAGTAAAGAAGAAATTGCAACACTTATCAATGTTTCAAGCATGACACATCCCCCTTGGTATCTCCCGTTTTGTAGTCTTTAAGTCTTTATGCTATTCGCTTCCGTAGTCGTAGCCAGTGGACATTCATTTGAGAATATACTCAGTTGCTTCCTCAACTTTTTTTGATACGTATTCTTGCTGTTCGGTAGTCATATCCGTGAAAAAGGGCAAAGCTATAGTTCGTTCAGCTACTTCTTCTGTAATTGGCAGTATGCCCTCCTTCCATCCAAGCTCTCTGTATGGCTTTTGCAAATGAACTGGTTCGAAATAGTTTCTGACTTGGACTCCGTTATTTTCTAGATACTCCATGACCCTATTTCTTGTTTCTTTCTTTGTACCTTTTGGCAATCTCACAACGTAGACGAACCAAGACATCTTCGAAACGTAGTCCTTTATAACAGGAGTCTCGACGTTTTTCAGCATGCCTTTATATCGTTTAGCTACTTCATTACGCTTCTGGATTATCGATTCTATTCTTTGCATCTGAGACCAGCCTAGTCCTGCTGACATTTCGTCTATTCTATAATTGTATCCGACAAAATCATGAGCCAGCCATTCTTGTCCTTCACCACGTCCTTGATTTCTTAATGCACGGGAGATTTTGTAAACATCTTCATCATCTGTGACAATCATTCCACCTTCACCTGTCGTAATTTGCTTATTTGGATAGAATCCATATGCCCCAGCGATTCCAAAAGTTCCCGCTTTTCTCCCTTTGTACTCACTCCCTAGTGCCTCGCAAGAATCTTCAATAATCGTCACACCGTATTTCTCACATATCCTGACTACTCTAACCCAGTCAAGTGGATGGCCAAAGATATCAACCGCCATCAAGAAAATCTTTTTATTCTCTTTAGAGAGATTACCTAAAGTGTATTCAAGACAATCAACATCCATGTTCAACGTTTCGGGCTCTATATCTACAAATTCGATCTGTCCGCCTTCGAACGTGCCGACGTTTGCAGATGCAACAAACGTAAATGATGGAACGACCAGTATCGAGTCTTTGGAAAAACCTATCGATTTGAGAATCAAATGCAGTGC